>JAXHTS010000007.1 GCA_034190085.1 Spirochaetota bacterium | reverse complement strand
ATCTATTAATCCTACTCCTTTTTGAATTAGTTTATTTTTATAAGAATATTCCCCCGCCTTTATCCATATATCCTTTTCGTAAATTGTAGGTAAGTAATTGTAATATTCTTTTATTATTTGGTATTCTTTATTTGTTCTACATCCTTGAAGTAATTCGCCAAATATACAATCGATAGTATATACTTCACCCCTCTCAAGAAGATGAAGCATGTGATTAAAAATTATTTCATTTTTATTGAAATAATCAATCCAAATAGAAGTATCTGCAATAATCATCAAGATCTATTTATATCACGAATTTTTTGATATATAGTTTTATCTAATTTAAGGGGGGATTTTTCTATTTTACAATGCAATTCTTTTAATTTCTGAAGAGAAAGCCATTCTTCTAATGCAATTTTTAGGGATTCAGTAATATTTTTCCCCTTCGAATAATTTTTTACATCTTCAATTAGTTTATCAGGTAATAATGCTGTTACTTTCATATGATGAATATACGATTTTATATCGTATTTGTCAATATTTTTCAATTGTATTAAAATTTTTTTGTCTTGATTTTGAGAGCTAACATTGAGCTGTGGGGCACGAACCGCGTAGCGGTGATGTGTCCCAACAAGCGAGAGGTTATGTTTGTGGTGGAGCCAATGCTGGCCCTCGCCATTGTATATATTCATTGCCTTTTGGGGTAACCTCTATCAATTCCCCATTAAGAACTATTAAATGATGTGATTGGAGTGCGTTAATAATTGCTTTCCGTTCGTTAGCTTCCGGAATAATTAGCATCCAAAAGCTGTCAAACATAGAGATAGTTGTCCGAACGCTGAGAGATGATAACCAATCAAGAACCCTCTGAGTTTGTGGGACAAGAAAATAATTGAGATAACGATATTCCCAAAGCGCAGCTTTAGCTCGCTCAGCTTTAAAAACCTCAGGAGTTAATTTAAGGTTTGGAGGGAGCAGGTCGTCACTAGGGACGCTTATATTGACATCGTCAGGTTTTTCATCACTAGACCGAAGGCTCTGAGGTGTAGACAACTCGCCACCCCCAGGAAGCTTGATTTTTGCAATTCTTCCTATCAAAGCTCTGATAGCCTCCTTGAAAAGCAAAAGGAAAGTGAAGACAATCGCACCATAAATTATCTGTGAAGCTGTTAAAGCCTTTATAAGCTCCAGAATAATTTTTGAAGTTTCCAATTTTTTCTCCTTTAAATTATTCTGTTAAAGAACATAATTAGTTAATATATAGTTTCTATATAATTACAAATATAAATTACCAACAAGTCAAATTAAAAAATTTTGGAAATTATATTGCTGGACAACATTCAAAATATTTCGTCGCCTTTATTGTTTTTGGCGAGTGCTTTTTTACATATATCAGCAATTTTCATAATATCAAAGCGTTTTTATCTTCTTTGATATTACTTTACGCACAGAGTTGATCAGCATTTAAAATCTATAATCTTAAGTACGAAGGGTTCTAACCAGGATAAGAAGCATTATTTCCCAGGTTTGATGAGTCCTCCCCTAGGTCAGGAAGGATATTACCTAGGTCAGGAAGAATATTACCTAGGTCGGAAAGGATATTACCTAGGTCGGAAAGAATATTACCTAGGTCAGGAAGGATATTACCTAGGTCAGGAAGAATATTACCTAGGTCGGAAAGAATATTACCTAGGTCGGAAAGAATATTACCTAGGTCGGAAAGAATATTACCTAGGTCAGGAAGAATATTACCTAGGTCGGGAAGGATATTACCTAGACCAAAATGATTATTACCAGAGTCAGAAGAATAATTTAATAAGAATTGCCCTGTTTTTCCTTATTTTTCTTGATGATTCCTTTGCGATCTCATCATCAAGGGGCAATTATTTATTTCAAACTTTGTCGGCAACTACTCAGTTGTTTTTTCATATACACTATAAAACAAAAGACGTAAAAAGGAGATGAGTTGGAGCAGCATAAAAGCATGTTATTCCGGTTGTGGGGTAGCGGAATGGAGGAATCTCATCATGATTCTATTTGTTATAGACTCCTGTATTCACAGGAGTGACAGTTAACTGATGTCATTCACCTGTATGCTCAGGCGCAGGCTCTGCTAATGGAAAAATCTCATAACGCTAGAATGACAATTAAATGATATCGATAGCGTAACAACGCGGATAAAGGAAACGCTGAATAAAAAACGGAGTAATACACAGAAAGTCCCCCTTTGAGGGGATTAAGGGGATGCTTCATGTGCCGGTAATGATGTAGAAGTCGGTCAACTTCAGTAATCAGATAAATTTAATGATCACAAAAATTTCTTTTTGTTTTTCATAATCTGTTGTATAATTTCAACTTAATCGTTTGTGCTGCAAAAATATTTTTTGCTGGCTCTAAATTCAATAATTGCAAATTATACTCAAATTTGCATCAGGCAGCCTTGCAATATTGAAAAGCGTTCTTTGCGCAAGCGCGACATCATTAATGAACAAGGAGGTTCGCATGAAAAGCAGAAGATCATTATTGTTAATTATCACTCTCATCATTACTCTTCTTTCCGCATTAACACATCATGGAGAAACAAAAAGCAGAGTCAAAAAGATTGACTACTCAAAATATGAGAAGAACTCTCCCGTTGAGATGGTTTTGCAGTCCGGGCATACTTCTTCAGTAACAAGTGTAGCGTTCAGCCCTAACGGCAATATAATCGCTTCTGGTTCATATGATAATACAGTAAGACTCTGGAGTCTTGACGGCTGGCTGCTTAAGATACTCAAAGGGCATACAGGTGTTGTTAATAGTATAGCGTTCAGCTCTGACGGCAATACAATCGCTTCTGGTTCGGGGGATGGGACAGTAAGATGTTGGAGCCTTGACGGCAGGCTGCTTAAAACACTCAAAGGGCATACATCAATGGTTTATAGTGTAGCGTTCAGCCCTAACGGCAATACAATTGCTTCTGGTTCAATTGATAATACAGTAAGGCTCTGGAGCCTTGATGGCAGGTTGCTTAAAACATTCAAAGGGCATTCAGCCGATGTTAATAGCGTAGCTTTCAGCCCTGACGGCAATTCAATCGCTTCTGGTTCAGATGACAAAATAAAACTCTGTAGTCTTGACGGCAGTCTGATTAAAACACTCAAAGGGCATACAAACTATGTTCGTAGCGTAGCGTTCAGCCCTGACGGAAATATAATCGCTTCAGGTTCAATGGATAAAACAGTAAGACTCTGGAGGCGTGACGGCAGGCTGATTAAAACACTCAAAGGGCATTCATCATTAGTTTATAGCGTAGCCTTTAGCCCTGACGGCAATACAATCGCTTCCGGTTCAATGGATAAAACAGTAAGACTCTGGAGCCTGGATGGCAGGCTGCTAAAAACACTCAAAGGGCATACAACCTCAAACATAGCTTTCAGCCCTGACGGCAATTCAATCGCTTCTGGTTCAGGGGTTACATTAAGATTCTGCAGCCTAGACGGCGGGCTGCTTAAAACACTCAAAGGACATACATGTGCTGTTTGGAGTGTAGCCTATAGCCTTGATGGAAATACAATCGCTTCTGGTTCAGGGGATAATACATTAAGACTCTGGAGCCGTGACGGCAGGCTGATTAAAACACTCAAAGGGCATACTTCTCTTGGCACTAGTGTAGCCTTCAGCCCAAATGGCAATACAATCGCTTCTGGAGATAATAAAACAGTAAGACTCTGTAGTCTTGACGGCAGTCTGATTAAAACACTCAAAGGGCATACAAACTATGTTCGTAGCGTAGCGTTCAGCCCTGACGGAAATATAATCGCTTCAGGTTCAATGGATAAAACAGTAAGACTCTGGAGGCGTGACGGCAGTCTGATTAAAACACTCAAAGGGCATACAAACTATGTTCGTAGCGTAGCGTTCAGTCCTGACGGAAATATAATCGCTTCAGGTTCAATGGATAAAACAGTAAGACTCTGGAGCCTTGACGGTAATGGTAGGCTGCTAAAAACACTAAAAGGGCATTCTGCTATGGTTTCAAGTATAGCCTTCAGCCCAGATGGTAATACAATCGCTTCAAGTTCATTTGATAATACAGTAAGGCTATGGAGTTTGGAAGGCAATTTGCTCAAAACACTTGAGCATTCTGCTATGGTTTCAAGTGTAGCCTTCAGCCCAGATGGTAATACAATCGCTTCAGGTACATTAGATACAACAGTTAGACTTTGGAGCCTTGATGGCAGGCTGCTTAAAACATTCAAAGGGCATTCAGCCGATGTTAATAGCGTAGCTTTCAGCCCTGACGGCAATACACTTGTCTCTGGCTCAGGCGACGGCACAATGAGAATATGGAAAACGAAAACTGGAAGGTCAATATCGGTAACTACTTTTGATACAGGAGACTGGCATGTCTGCAGCGATAACGGAAATTTTGACTGTTCCTCCGGAGGCAGAAAATATGTCAGCTTTGTAAAAGGCCTTACACCCTATAAGCCGGATCAGTTCTGGAATACTTTTTTCACACCGGGATTGTTCTCAAAATTCATGAATGGGAAAAGACTAAAAAAGATTAACATTGAAAACAATATAAAAAACGCGCCGCGGGTGTATATTACAAAACCGAAAAGATCAATTACCACTGGCAAGGAGACTGTCAAAATAACAATAAACGCAAAGGCAAAGAAAAACGGCGTTGGAAACATATTCCTCTACCAGAACGGCAGAACACTGGATGAAGAGACAAGAGGATTTAAGATAACGAAAAGAGGAAAGACAAGAGAGTTTACCGTGTTCTTGCTGCCGGGACAAAACACCTTCATTGGCGCCGCTTTTGATAGAAGCAATCTGTCTGAGGGAAGAAGCTCGGAACTGATAGTATATTACAAGCCTAAAAGAATAACAAAACCAGACATGTACATTGTTTCAGTGGGAGTAAGCAGATACAGAGACGTCAACATCAGGCTAAAGTCCCCGAACAAGGATGCGGCTGCCATAAGCGGCACATTCAAAAGCGTATCATCCACATTATACGGCAGAGTGCATCAGACAGTTCTGACAGATCAGAAGGCTTCGAAGAACGGCATACTTGGCATACTGAACAATGTTTCAGGCAAGGTAAGAAGCATTGATACTGTGATAATATTCCTTGCGGGGCACGGGATAACAGAAAAGAAGATATACTACTTTTTGCCCTATGATGCGGACATTACGGATTTAAACGGGAGCTGTGTCACCATAGACGCCATCAGCGCTTTTATCAGAAAGCTTCCGGCTAACAAGGTTGCGCTGTTTCTTGACACCTGTCAGAGCGGCGGAGCCACGAGGAAGCTTGGCATGGTGGCAATGGCAAGGGGCATTGAGGACAGGCGGATAATTGCGACCCTGGCAAAGGAGAGGGGCATTGCGGTCTTCTCAGCTGCAAGCGCGGATCAATCCGCATTTGAGCTAAAGGAGTTGGATCACGGTATATTTACCTACAGCATGATAAGCGCGCTCAAGAACAGGAAAAATGAGATTAAGACCAGCAGGAATTTAATAAGCATAAGCAGACTTCTTGGCATTGTAAACGAGATGACAAGAGATATTGCATATCAAAAGCTTAAGATTGAGCAGAATCCTGTGATGTATATATTTGGCGATGATTTTGCCATTGGCGCGGCAAATTGAGCATTGCTGATTGTATTCTTTCCGTTTAGCAAGGCAATCATCCGGGTATTGTTAAGATTTTGATTGGTAAAAATAATTATTCAAGCTGACTGATTTTTATAGTTACGATCATTTATCAAATAATTTAAGATTCCCTAAATCCCCCCTTACATCTACCCACAAATTAGTGTAAAATAGGGGATAAGGGGATTGAATATAAAGAAGATAAACTAACTGAATTAATAATAAAGTCTGTTATTAAGGTTCATAATACTCTTGGTCCAGGGTTTTTGGAAAGTATTTATACAAAGGCATTATTAATTGAGTTAAACAATTGTAATATTACAGCAGAAAATGAAAAGGAAGTTATTATCTCTTATCAAGATGAACAAATTGGCTGTCCTAGGCTTGATATTCTTGTAGAAAATAGAATTATTATTGAACTCAAGACTGTGGAAAATTTTAGTAAATCACATTATGCTCAAATTCGTTCATATTTAAAAGCAACCGGACTTAAAGTTGGTATTCTTGTTAACTTTGCTAAGGAGGGGGCAGATTTTAGAAGAATAGAAATTTATTAAATATCTCCATATCTCTTTAATCCCCACATCTCCTTGTTTTACACAAAAAGATGTGGGTAGAAGTCAGTCAACTCAAGTGATCAGATAAATTTAAATTTACAGGCGGTAAAGATGAAACATTTAAAGTGTATATTCGTGTTTTTATTATTTTTCACAAACGCCTCTGCTCAGTACAGCGCAGTTCGCATTGGCGTTATGCCCTTTGTTGATTCGGATAAAAAAAACGCGACAAGCGGCAGGTCTGAGGATGCAACAGCGCAGGTGACAAATGCCTTATACAAGTATAAGTTTATTAAGCTGGTAGATAGATCAAAGATGAAAGAGATGATGAGAGAGATTGAACTGGGTATGAGCGGTATTGTTGATGAGTCCACGGCAGTAAAGGTTGGCAAGATGCACGGTCTACAGATGATGGTGGTTGGCACAATTCGAAAGAATAGAATAACAGCGAGAGCGGTTCACATGGAAACGCAGAAGGTCATCTCTTCCGACTCGGTGGCTGATATTAGCGGGATTGAACTGCTTGGGTATAAACTCGCATCCGGCATTGAGGTGTTTCTTGCAAGGGAGAATCTAAAGAAGTTGAGGAATGACAGCCCGGACATAAACCTGGATTTTTGGGTTGAAAAAGGCTCTGCATCCAGAGGTCTAAAGATCACGCCTTCTGCTGCCGGGAGGATTAAAATTGGAGAAAAAGTAGTGTTTAAATTTAAGTCCAACAGGGATGGATATTTGACCATTGTGGACATTCAGCCGTGTGGAGATGTTGTGGTTCTCTTCCCCAATGATATCCACTCTTCAAATAGGATAGAATCCGGCAGAGAGTATTCGATCCCCTCAGAGGAGGACGGTTTTGAGATCACAGTAAGCGAGCCTGCGGGTCTGGACACGATCGTCGCGTTTTTTACAAAAGAGAGGGTAGACTGGCTCGACAGAAAAAAGCTTATAGGCGAGGGATTCTGGACAGTTAAGGAGAAAGAAAAATTCAGCATGTCTCGGGGCTTTAAGATAACAGCAACAAAATTAAAACATGCTGACTGGGAAAGCAGAGCTATTGAGATTGATGTATATAAATAATATTATATTGTGATAAATAGCTTCATAGTGTATAATTATTTGTAATGAAATCGTTATCTAATTGGAAACGGTTTTTGCAGAAATTTTTTTTGGATTAATTGAATATGTGAATAAATATCATAGGAGGATAAGAAATATGACAAAATATCAATTTGATGTAAAAAAGATTCACTGTGTGAAACCCACAAGGTGGGAATGGGGTAAAGACGAAATATATTTTGCTGCAATCGCAATAGGATGTAAGATAAATAACCCTAATAATAATGGTATTTCCGAGAATGATATTAGCGGTAAAATATTAAAGGCACATGTCTCAGATGTTAACGATAAAGTTAAAAGAGAGACTGTATGGGCGCCGGAGGATTCTTGTTTCGATTTTGAGATTAATGATGAAAATTTACTTATAATAAAACTAATGCTTTATGAAGAGGACAGCGGAAGGCATCATCAAAGCCTTAAAAAGGCTTTTGTTCATAACAATTTTAATATAGATATTAAAGATGCTATAGATTATGAAAGAATTAAGACAGTTGTTTGGGATAATATTAAAGAGGTTAGTAAAGTTATTATTGCTACCGGTGGGAATAAGATAGTAATTGCAATGACAGTGCTGAAAGCAATATTCAGTATAGCGCCAACAATTATTAAAGAATTTAAAAAGGATGATTTTATTAGTTCAAGAGTCGCTGTATTTATTCTCGATGAGAAGGATACAATTTGCCTTCCGCGCGAGTATGAATTTATGGGTGACGGAGCTGAATACAAGGTTGGTGTTGAGTTAAGTGAGGTCGAATAAATTTTATATTTTTTGAGGTAATATGTTATCAAAATTAGAAGAAGTTATAACTGAAGAGCTAAAAAAAATTAACTCCAGGCGGACAAATTTCAATTCTGAAAAAAATATCAAGGATAATGATAATGCAAGTAACCTTTTTGGTATTGCCCTTTCAGGCGGTGGAATTCGTTCAGCTATTATTAATCTGGGAGTTCTGAAGATATTCAATAGTGTTGGCATTTTGCGAAAAGCTGATTATCTATCTATGGTATCCGGGGGTAGTTA
The DNA here is from genome assembly GCA_034190085.1 of Spirochaetota bacterium. Classification (NCBI taxonomy): domain Bacteria; kingdom Pseudomonadati; phylum Spirochaetota; species Spirochaetota bacterium. Next base: position 145,456 of record JAXHTS010000007.1, on the reverse strand, counting down.
CATCGGCGGTTACATTCAATCAAAACTATTTGAGAATAGACAAAAGGATAATCCTTTTAATGAGATTTTTGGGGATGATGATATTAGCCACTTCAAAAATTATGGCAATTACTTATCTCCTGGTGAATGTATAAAGAAATTATTAAATAAACTTCGGTTATTGGGGGCCTTTGTCTTTAGCCTGGCAATGAATATTGTGTGGGTTCTTTCATTTTTTCTTTTGATATATTACCTGATGTATTTCCCCCTGGCATCTTTATCAAAATATATGTTCTCCATAAATATGGTATCATCTATACTATGGATAACAACAGCCATTGTATTTATTTGGCATTTCTTTTTTCATGGGCTTCGTCATTACAGACTATGGTCGTCAAATGCGCTGAATATAATTGAAGGCGTTCTTTTGATCTTTATTGTATTTTACCTCTTAAGTCTTGATGCGGGATTATTTTCTATTGGTAGTTTAAGTAAACACTTTAATATTCAATTGAGTATAAACCTGCCTCAATTATTGGGATATAATGAATATATTTGTGATTCAATAATCACATTATTCCTGTTTGTGGCAACTGGCTTTTTCTCAAATCCGAATATTTTATCGATTCATAGATTTTACAGAGACCGCCTGGCAACGGCCTTCTTGATAAAATCAGGAGGCATTAAAAAGGCAGTCAAAATTCATGAACTGATTCCACAATGCATATGTGAATATAAAGCTCCATACCCATTGATCAACACCTGTTTAAATCTATCAGGTAGTGACGATAAATTCAAAGGCAAAAAGGCAAGTGATTATTTTCTTCTGTCACCATTGTATTGCGGTTCAACCAGAACGGGTTATGTTGAATCTGATAGCAGACACTACAATAAGATTACCCTTGCGACAGCAATAGCAGCATCCGGAGCGGCGGTAAATCCCAATATGGGAAGATATACAAATTCCATTTTGGCTTTTGTAATGTCTATCCTGAATTTAAAGCTGGGTTATTGGATATTTAATCCACATAAATCGAATAAATGTGCCAATATTGTTTGGTGGCCCATTTATCTGATCTCAGAATTGTTAGGAAAGACTGACACAACAAAGAGGATGGTTAATATATCCGATGGAGGTCATATTGAGAACCTTGGTATTTATGAGCTATTAAGGAGAAGGGTAAAGTTGATCATTGCTATTGATGCGGTGGCTGATCCGGAATATGAGTTCTCCGACTTGAAGAATTTGGTTGTGCGGGCTAAGAATGAACTTGGCATTAATATAAAGTTCAGGAAAAATTCTGGACCGGAATTGAAGATCAAACCAAAACCATCGAATGGTTATTCTGAATCGCATTTTGTAATAGCTGATATTGAAGAGCTGCCCTGTGAAGAGGGGGAGGGGGTGACGAAAACAGGTTTGTTGGTATATGTAAAATCCTCAATGAAAGAACCTAAAACCCGATGGAAGAACTGCAATAAACCCAAAAGGGATAGCAGTTATTACTATAAGACCTTTCATCCCACCTTCCCTCATGAGTCTACAATGGATCAATTTTTTGATGAAGCGCAATGGACAGCTTATTACAATCTCGGGCGATTTATGGCGGGTGATCTTTTAAATATCGATGTTAGGAATGAAAAACAATTGCATAGAAGGGAGAAACAATTAACAAACTACGCAATTGATAATTGGTACAATTACTTTCGACAAAAATGACATCACCAAGCTTTGGACTGCATTCATATTCGATTAATATACATTCTCCTTCAGGCTGCCCCTGTAAAGCATCATCCTCAGGATGCTGTTGATTCTGGATGGGATATCGGAATAATCGATCAACATTTTGTTTAACATCATGCTTGACAAAAGCACCCCTAAGTTGATAATTCCGTCACAGTGAATTCAGAGTCATATGATGATAATGATCAAGCCCACTCTAAAATTTCTACTAATTCCCCTTCTTCTTCAAGCTACGCCATTTTTCAACAGTGACGCTGCTGGTCTGGCTGTTGAGAAAAGAATTAAGAATTTCCAACATTTAAGAGCGGATAATACTACCCTCTCTTCTCAAAGATATTGCGTTGTCCAGGGTAGTGAAGCGCATTCCTCGTCTGATATCAGCAAGAAAGGAAGCACTTCTCTTAGTCAATCAACCGAAATAGAGCAATATGAAATGAAGATTCATAAGAGCTTCTATGCGGGTGATTATTATGGAATGTTTGATAGCATTGAGGGATTATTACTGAAGTATCCTGAGAATCCGGAGGCCTTTCTATATTGCTATGAGCTTGCGAGATTAACCGATGTTTATGGCTGTAAGAGGGTGGTTGAGACATTGAATAGGATAATCTCATCAATAGAAAAGAGCAAGGGTTTTGAAGAAAGAAACATCTCTCTTCTTATTTTAAAGCTGGAACTGGAAAGGCTTTTGTATAGATATAATAGAGATGAAGCTGTAAAGTTATCAGGCAAACTCTATCCCCTGAGGAGATGGCTTCTGTTGGGACCATACAAAAGGTATGGCAACTCTGATCTGGATTATGCCTTTATGCCAGAGATTACAACAAGACTCGATTTTTCCGGGCTAAAGAAAAAGAGAATAAATGTAAAAAATCCGAGAGGATTCGTGGATATGAAGAGGCGCCTTTACCCTGAAGAGGGTATTGCCTATGCTGTAACAACCATAGATCATCCTAAACCGATAAAAATTAGATTATATTCAAATTCCGCTTATAAACTGTTTATCAATGGCAGACAAGTCGTAACAAATGTGAAGGGAAAGACTTTTAGGAATTATCGTATCATAAGGGTCTGGGGAGCTCCCTCAAAAACCATTATGATCAAACTCCTTAAGAGCGATAGCTGGGCTTTCAGGGTTTTGGTCACTGATGATATGGATCGCATCATAAATCCATCCTGTGATCCCAATAAGATGGTCTTCTCTGATTTTAAGCACATTGAGCAGATGGATTATCCCTTTGAGCACTTAATGGATAGGGCAGGTATAGATGAGGGCGAGGCTTATCTCAGACTGGGCAGTTTCTTTTACGAACTGGGAAGCAGGGAGGCGATTGAATTTTACAGGAAGTCATTATCAAAGGAAGAGTCCTACCTCACTCTCTATTTGTTAGCGAGCAGTATGATTGACTTCAGCAATGGCGAAAGGGATTCATCCTTCTATACTGAGGGATGGCAAATTATGACCAGACTGGCGAGTAAACACCCTGACTTTATTCCAGCTCAGCATAAGAGATTCCAAAGGCTGATTCAGAGGCGTAGTATCCTTCAGGCATATTTTGAGGGGAAGGCGCTTTTGGATAAAGCGGATTCCTTCCTCCCTTTAAGATTGGATTTCATTGATCTTCTCATTGCACTTGGCTATGATAAGGAGTTTGAAGAAGAGATTATCTCATTTATGAAGAGTTTTCCATCTTCCTCCTCTCCTTTGAAGATGAAGTATAAATTCTATAGGAACAAAGATATTAACAAAGTCATTGATCTCTGTAAAAGGATATTGGAAGGGGAACATTCCAAGGGTTATCTTGGGCGATTGATATCAATCTATAGCAAACATGGTCGTTATGCTGAGGGTATTGAGCTGATTAAAAGGCATGATCATGAGGGTGATTTTACAAAAAAGCTTATTGATATGTATATCAACAGCAACAATTTCGCAAAGGCAAAGAGGGTTATTTTTCAAGAGATGGTAAAGAAGGATGATCCTTTTTTCAATCTAAAGCTTGGGCATATCAACTTTATACAGGATGTTGATCCAACTATGTATTGGAAGAAGGCATTAGCTGTTGATCCCTCCCTCTTTACCCTCAACGATTATTTGTATTATATTGCAGAGAGAGAGATGAAAAATCCCCTGAATGAGCATAAGAAAGATAGATTCATTGATCATATCCTTTCATGGGGCCTTAGCGATTTGGAGGGAGCGTCATCAGCAATCATACACAGAGGCATGATCTTTATATTGAACAACGATGGAAGCAGCAGGGTGTATTGTGAGGATATCATTCATGTAGGGGATGAGCAGGGAATAAAGAGATGGGGGGAATATGCAGTACATTTTCGAGGAGATTTTCATCCCCTTAGAATAAGGGTCTTCAATAATAATGGAAATTTCAGCGATTCATACAGGATCAGTAAGATCAATGGAACGAATTACATTAACCTCGCATCCCTAAAGAAGGAGTCAATAGCGCATATCTCATATTATATTGATAATCCTATTATGGAACCTCGGGGCTCCCTCTTCTTTGTGACCCCTTTTACATTAATTCACGATTTTAATCAGCCTATACTACACTTCTCAACTCAAGTGATTACTCCAAGGAATATGGAACTAGATTTCAGCTTCAACAGAGACCTTCAGATATCATCAGAAGAGATCGATGATAGCCTAATCTATTCATTGAAACTTGCCAATTGTTCAAAGATAATAAGGGAGAAGAATATGGGGAGTTCATTAAACTATCTTCCATATTTCGCTTTTTCCACAATGAAGGGGTTGAAGGATTTAATTTATTGGTATAATAGTCTTCTGGTTGATGCGTTTCATATTGATCCTAATGAATTGAAAGATCGATTTAAGGGGAAGAGCATCTCTGATGTTGCTGGGAATGTTTATGAGTATGTTTCCAGGGATATCGATTTGAGGTCAAACCTCTTATTCTATCCTGAAAAGGCGAGGAATACGCTCTACAAAAAGAGCGGAACAGTTGAAGATAAGGTGATACTTGCAAAGGCTATCCTGGATGTTCTTGGTATTAGATCATTCATAGCCCTGGCAAAGAGGGATGATCTCCCTAATTTTGGATCCTTTATAACGCCTTATGCCTTTTCAAATATTCTGCTCTATGTGCCAATTGATGAAAAATCAGGAATCTGGATGGATTTCTCCAATCAGTACATTCATTGCGGAGCTGTAAATGACAGCATTGCAGATACGGATGCGGTTGTAATGATTGGTGATAATTACGAAATAAAGAAGATTGATGAATATGGCAGCGACAGCACTGTCGCCGATTTTTTGATTACTCTGGATAACAGAGGTAATGCTCAGTATAATATAAAAATGGATTTTTATGGAAAAAGAGGAAATATTAGAGAGCATTTCAGGAATAATATCTATAATGAGGATGTTATAAATTTTTATATCGGAAGGATCATCCCTTCAATAAGCATCGATGAATACGGAATCGATAATTTTAGGAATTATAAGGATCCCTTTGAAATATGGGTTAAGGGCGACAGCTTCACTCTAGCTACGATGGGCAAAAACAAGATGATTCTCCAGCCAATTTTGAAGAGAAGCAAAATATATGACTATGTTCGATATGCAGAGAGAAAACATCCGCTCATAATTACCAGCGGCATAGAAGAAAGGGATAAATATGTCTATATTCTGCCCCCTGAATTCCACTCCTTTGAAGCGGATGAGAATCACATCATTAACAGTATATTTGGCTCTGCTAAGATTCAGATAAAAAAAGCAAAGGGGACCGATACATTGTTAATAACAAAAGAGGTTAGAGTTACAAAATCGAAGATAATGCCTTCACAATATAATAAATTCTTAGAATTTTGCCTTAAGTTAAAAAAAATTGAGTTAAGAAATATTACAATAAAAAAAGGATAACCTACCTTTTGGCCTGCATATGCGCTTTTTTCTTTCTCTTTAATCTCCTCTTGGCTCTTTTTCGTTTTTCCCTTCTATTGTACTGCTTGCTCATTCGTTATGTCATCTCCTCTAAATTATTCGTTTTATTGTTAGATCTCAATAAATTGCAACGATTAGTTGCCACATCCTAATAAGTTGCATTTTGTTCTAAGGAGCAAAATGCAAAAAGGTTTGTCAACAAAGTTTGATATTTATTAAAGATTTTCTTATATCCGTCAAGTAACATATCTAATGTGATTAGCAGGATAATATAGATTTTATAAGTTTCACATCTTTATCTTGACAATAGAGGATGCTTCATCTATTACCTGAAACAAAGATATGATGCTTGCCAATGCAAGTATTTGATGAGGATGTCCATCCATGAGGCAAGTTGACAATATTTGGAGGAGTCTGTATGAAGCTTGTAACATTTATCCCCGAAAGTAGTTCAACTCAACGTGTGGGCGTGGTTGTTGATGATCGCATTATTGACCTAAAGGCAGCATCAGAGGCACAGGACGATGTCCCAGAGAATGCCTACAATGACATGTTGTCATTGATCTGCTGTATGCCTAGAGTTCTGGATCAGATTCGCATTTTAATTGATCGAGTATTAAGTAGCGGGCCGGAGTCTGTGATATGTCAAATTTCTAAGGTTCAGTTATTAGCCCCACTTCCACGCCCCACATCCATTCGGGACTTCATGGCCTTCCCAGATCATCAGGCCAATGCCATGCATACAGTGGCGGGCTGGATGTTCCCGCCAATAAAATGGCTTAATGGTGCATGGAGGTCTATCACAGGCAAGGGTTTCCTTAGCCCTCCCAAGCTATGGTATGAAATCCCGTCATACTATAAGGGTAATCCCCTTACTGTTGTTGGCCCTGAAGCGGATATACGCTGGCCCTCCTATGAGGATAAACTCGACTTTGAACTCGAGTTTGGAATCTACATATCACAGGAAGGGCGAGATATTCCCAAAGGAAGGGCACGAGAATATATTGCCGGTTATACAATATTTAATGACCTTAGTGCTCGTAAAGTGCAGATGAAGGAGATGAGATTGAGGCTTGGCCCAACTAAGGGCAAGGATTTTGATACCAGTAATGTAATGGGGCCCTATCTGGTCACTCCTGATGAGATAGCAGATCCATACAAAATGGGTATGACTGCCCGCGTCAATGGAGAGGAATGGTCTCGCGGCAACAGTTGTCAAATGTATTATACTCTAGAGGATATAATAACATATGTTTCACGCGATGAGACGTTATATCCCGGCGAGTTCTTTGGTTCAGGCACGGTGCCAACTGGATGTGGTCTGGAACTCGATCGCTGGATTAAGCCAGGTGATGTCATAGAATTGGAGATCGAGGGACTGGGGGTATTGCGAAACCGCATTGTTAAGGTATGATCACATCTTCACGAAATATCCTATAGATGACTCAGAATAGAACGGATTACATTCCGTTAAATTGAGTGTGAGTGGCGTGAGGGTTTATGATAAATATACATATGTGAAACGCCATCATTAGACCGGAGGGGATTTTATCCATATTATTTAACTCAATTACGTAAATCTGATTATTAAGGGATTAAATTACGGTATTCATTACAATCAATGTACAATATCTATCATTCATGATCCCTTCTTGATATTACCTCTTTCACCTTATCCTTTAGCTCGCTTAGATCAGAGGACTTTGTTAAATAGGCATCAGCAGCCCAGGTCATAAAATTACTTTTATAGTTTGAATAAGCGGTATAGATAATAATTGGCATCATTTTGTCTCTGGAGAGCACCTTCCCGAGGGTTTCAATACCATCCATTTCGTCCATTTTTATGTCAAGAATGACAAGATCATATTTATTAACAATTACCTTCTCAACCGCTTCTTTCCCATTGGAAACCTGATCAACCTCATATCCCTCTTCTATGAGTTCTGTTGCATATAACTCCCTCTGATAATCTTCGTCTTCTACAATTAATATTTTACTCATGCTCTATTTACACCCTTAAACCTATTTCAATAGGATATGATATAATGAGGAAACTAAATATAGAAATAGGTTTTTACAGTAAAGAATGATGAATAAGGATATCTCCACACCTAAGGAGAGGATATTACTCAAATTTATGTGGATGTGGTAAAACTAATGATAATTACTAATTTGATAAATTTAATTTATGTTAATATATTGATATATATTAACAGATAGGTCAAGCTATTAATTTTATCTTCAATACATAATAGTATAGCTTAAGGTAAATACTGAATTTCTCTTCAACAATAGAAAATTACTTGCAATTTCAAATGTGTAATAATAATAATAACACCCTCAAAATTCATAATAATGGCATGTTTGCCACAATACTTCAATGATTCTGTATTTGTTACATCTTACAATGAAGTAGATAACCCTTTCCAAGCGAGGGGATTGCGTCACTATCCCTGATGTTTGTTGAGAAGTTGAATTATTTGCATAATAATTGAATGTACTTAATGTTGGAATATAGGGAAATGACATTTGTGGACACTCAAAATTAAGCTTCTATATTATTAGGAGTTGTTTCATCACTTAATTTGGCCATTATTGATTAGTTAATTTGAATTAAGATAGTTTTTTCGCGAGGATTGTATGAACAAGCAGGAAAAGATTGAAAGGATTCTGCAAATAGCTCTATCCAATGATTTAGATGATTATCGCACATTATTGAAAGCAATGGAAAAGAGACTCCCTCTCTTTGTTGGAGCAAAAAGGATAGCTCTCGCTCTTCTTAAAGAACACCTTGGTGATATTTCCAAATTAGATTTATCCCTTGATGATGGATTTAAAAAATCATTGACTGGAAAAATTTTTTTTGAAGATGTAAAGGACGGCAAGGCCAGACTCTTTATAAATATTGGAAGAAATCACAATATTTCTACAGGTAATCTCATAAAGGAGATTGTTAACAGATCTGGCGTTGATGGAAAGCTTATCGGTAAAATTGATATTTATTCCACATATTCCTTCTTCGAAATACCAGAACAATTTGCAGAGATGGTTCTCTTATCCTTAGATAAAACCAGAATCAAAGGTATCCCAATAGTAGTTGAGCCGGCGAAGAAGAGAAGAGAGAAAGATAAAGAGCGCTAATTGTAGCTTTATCTCAATATGAAATCAATAGGATTTCCCAGTATGAGAAAATGAAGATATATGTTTAGTCTTCATCCATTATATCTACTTTAAGGAAATTTGTCCCTGCAGATTGCATCAATATGGACTTCTCATCATATCCCAGCCTTTGTATGAAAGAAGCAGAATAGTATTATAGTATTATTGAGGTGAATTCGATAATATCTTGAAATCACTTTACTTGAGAACTGAGATGATATGCTGCCCTATATGTAATTCTGAAAGGAAAAGGCTCGTCTGTCACAGGGTGGATCATCTTTACATGTGTAAAAACTGTAAAATAATCTATAATACAGAATTTTCATTACTGGATTATGATGATCGATATTTTATTGATCAATATAGAGATCAATATGGGAGAACATATCAGGAGGATTTTGAGAATATTTATTCTCTAGCAATCAGAAGATTAGAAACAATACTTGACATGAGTGAGGATAGGGCTGATGTTGTCCATCTCAGTCTTCTAGATTTAGGTTCAGCCCTTGGTTTTTTCCTTAAGGCTGCCAAAGATTCGGGTATTGGTTCACTAGTGGGTATTGAGATATCTAATTTTGCTGCTGAGTATTGTGACAGTGAATACAATATTGATGTAATTAACCAATCATTTGAAGATACGGAGATTAAAGGGCGCTTTAATATTATTACTGCCTGGTATTTTATTGAGCATTTTGAACATCCCTTGGCAATCATAAAACGGGTATATGACCAATTGAGTCATAAAGGAATATTTGCATTCTCTGTTCCTTCATATTTTGGTCCTCAATATTTTTTTAATAGATTTAAATGGTGTTCAGATCATCCAATTGATCATAGAGTCAGCTTTTCTCCTTCTTCAGTAAGGAGGTTATTAGAAGAGATTGGTTTTACAAAAATTGTAATACAACCTTGTGGGATTCATCCAGAAAGGATATTAGCTGCGAATTCCCTTTTTTATAAACCCCTAAGGGTTGTTTATCCACTAATTTCGAGGATCATTCGTTTTTCAGATACAATGGATGTATTCGCTATTAAGTAATAAATCCTGTTTTGATGAAAATTGTTTATAATTGGTTTTAGTAATTTGCTTTTTCACATACTATAGGGATCTGTTTTAATCAGTTATCCTGGAGAAAGGGTGTAATTATAGGGATGGGCAATTGGTAGGAGTAATGTGTTATAATAATTTCACTAATGTTGCTATCTCTTACAGCAATCAAATAGGAAAAAATGGATTGACAATAATATTTATTTATATTAATCTTCAAAATGTCAAGAAATATAAGGATTGAATGATGAAAAGGACATATCAACCAAGCAGAATTAAAAGGGCCCGCAAGCATGGATTTAGGGCAAGAATGAGCACCTCCGAAGGGAGAAAGATATTAAAAAGAAGAAGGAGAAAAGGAAGACATAAATTAACCGTATCAGATGAAATCGGATCATCCAAATAGTGGGTAGGAATTTATGATAAAAATTTCTTCCCTTAAAGGGAAGAAGGGATTTCAGAAAGTGTATAATAATGGCATTAGGGTGAAAGAAAAGGAAGTTCAATTAATTATTCTCAAATCCATTGAAAAGGGGAGAGCTTCTCTTAATAATAAGAGGGAATTTTCTTTTTATAATTCAATAATAAACATTGGCATACCTATTAATAAAAAATTCGGAAATGCTGTGCATAGGAATAAGGCAAAGAGAAGAATACGTTCAATATGTAGAGAGTTGCTGCATGAAGTTGATGTGAGTTGCTCTATTATAATAAGACCATCATTAGATTTTAAAGATCTCAGTTATAAAAGATCAAAAGAAATATTTGAATCATTGTTTAGGAAATCTGGAATATTACAGTCGTGAAAATTTATAGCTTAATTTTATGGATTTTTATAAATCTTATTAGGGTATATAAACTAATTATTTCACCATATTTGCCTGCCTCTTGCAGATTTACCCCTACATGTTCGGTGTACTCAATGGGTGCATTACAAAAACATGGATTAGTAAAGGGTGTATATCTATCTTTAAAGAGAATTTTAAGATGCCATCCCTTTTGTAAGGGAGGATTTGATCCAGTTCCCTAACCCTTGCTAAATTATCCACTTTTCTCCTATCCCCATTTATTGCAATCTCATAACATCTGATCAATCTGGTTAGCCGCTTATGGAACTAGATTCCAGGCTATATCGCTTCGATCTAATAAAGGGATAAATACTCAATACATTATGCAGAATAGTATGCAGACAAGTGAAGGAAGGTAATATGGAAAGAAATATGATCATAGCAATCTTATTATCATTAGCCCTATGGGTTTTTTGGTTAAACTTTATTAATAAACCATTACCGCCAGCTAGTGATCAAGAATTGTCCCAAAAAGAACTTCAGGTAGAAAAAGAGATTAAGAAAATAGAAATTGAAAGACCTGAGGTACATAGACAAATCAAAATACATCCAACTACCACAAAAACAGCAAAAAATGTCGAAATTGATAGTAAAGTTTACTCTACACAATTATCCAATTTGGGCGGAGAAATCAATAGCCTTAAATACAATGAGAGAAACATAGAATTAATTGTCAATAATCGTAATAATGCAAAGGGGTATTTTGATTTCCCCATCCATTTCAGCGAAGACGAATTTCTTAGCGGCAATAATTTAGAGAAAGCTATTTGGAATTATCGGATAATTAATAAAAAGATTATATTCAATACTGTTCTTTCTATTAATGGAAGTTCTCTTCACGTGGAGAAGGCCTATATTTTTAATGATGAGGGATATTTTTTTAGAATAGAATATACATTCACTAATATTGGAAAGAAGGAATTCGTATTTCCTAATGGGTATATTATTGTATCACCCTCAGATTTTATTGGGCCAAATATGGACTTCAGCAACACCTATAATTCATTGAATAGCATATATTTCTTGAATGGGGACTTTGAAAAGGGTTCCAAGGGAGGTGGATTCTTTTCAAAGGGTGGTATACTTGAGAGGGAATCAGGTGAAACGAAATGGGTAGGTGTAATGAGCAGGTATTTTTTATTGATACTTATACCTGAGAAATTCATTGGAACAGGCGTGATCTATGATTCCAGGGAGAATACAGGTTATAGGACAGGTATGTATATCCCCATGAAGGCTATTGATCAAGGAGAGAAGTTAACAAAGTCCTTTAAGGTCTATATTGGAGAAAAGGACAAAGAGAAACTCAAGACAGTAGAGACATCAATTATTGACGCAGCGGATGTTAGCAGCTGGATAGAGCCTTTGCGTGACTTCTTGCTATGGTGTCTCATGAAGATCAATATATTTGTAGGGAATCTGGGGTGGTCGCTTGTTATCTTTTCCATTCTTACAAAGATACTGCTCCTTCCATTGACTCAAAAGTCTACAGAATCAATGAAAAAGATGCAGGCCTTGGGTCCACAAATAAATGAATTAAAAGAAAAACATAAGGATAATCCAACGGTACTCAACAAGAAGACGATGGAGTTATACAAAAAGGAGAAGATAAATCCTTTAGGGGGATGTCTGCCATTACTGTTACAAATGCCATTTTTCTTCGCTCTATACAGCGCCCTAATAAACTCGATTGAGCTATGGCAGGCACCATTCATACTATGGATAAATGACCTTTCATTACCGGATACAGTGTTTGAAATAAAGGGCTTCAATATAAATATACTGCCGCTTATAATGACTGCAACTACATTTATTCAACAGAAGATGACTTCAACAGAGGGGACTAGCCAACAACAGAAATTAATGATGATAATGCCTCTTATACTTTTATACATATTCTGGAACATGCCATCCGGATTGGTCTTATATTGGGCATTGCAAAACATATTACAGATATTTCATCAGATAATAATAACCAAAAAGGAGAGTAAAGCTAATTGAATCGCTTCTCATTTATGAGGAGACTATAAAGATTATCAACTGAGATTGAAACAGAACAAATGATATTTTTTACTAATCAATACATGAATTATTCAAATTTACTTAAAGGAGGTTCACGATGAAGGTCTTAGAAGTGGAAGGGAAAACAGTTGATGATGCTACTAAAAAGGCCTGTGTCCAATTGGGGATTGATGACGCAACAAATGTCAAGATTGAAGTAGTTGATGAGGGGAAAAGCGGAATCTTCGGTTTCGGTATATCAAGACCAGCAAAGATCCGTATATATTATAATGAAGCCAGTATGGATGTTGGTGATAAAGCTAAAGAAATAATAGAGGGTATTGTAAAAAGAATGGGTATTGATGCTAGTATCAAGGATACTAAGGAGGACTCAAACAGGGTATATATTGAACTAGAGAGTGAACGTTCCGGACTAATAATTGGTAAGAATGGTCGCAACTTGGAGGCCCTTCAATTCCTTGTAAGTCTAATAATAAATCACATTACAGGAAGTGAGAAGAAGATTATCCTTGATATTGCTTCATACAGAGACAGGAGGGAGAGATCATTGAGAAAACTCTCAAAGGATACAGCTCACAAAGTGATAAGAACTGGAAGACCATGTACTTTAGAGCCTATGAATCCCTTTGAGAGAAGATTGATACACATGACCCTGCAGAATGATAATCGAGTCACAACTATAAGTGAGGGAGATGGAATTTATAGAAAGGTGAAGGTCCTTCCCAACAATCACAGGTAAAAGATGCTCGACGACACAATCTGTGCTCCGGCAACCCCTCCGATTACTTCCCCGCTTGGAATCATAAGAATTAGCGGCCCTTGTGCTTACTGGGTCGTTAACTCTATTTTCGATCGTCCGAATATTATCAAACCCAGATATGCTGTTTATGGATCTATAATAGAGAGCAATGAGATACTCGATGACGTTGTTCTTGTGTTCTATCAATCCCCTCATAGTTTCACTGGTGAGGATATGGTTGATATCTTTTGTCATGGCAATCCAATTATTATAAGAAAGATAATCAGGTTGCTCAATCAATTAGGCGCCAGAACCGCGGAACCTGGAGAATTCAGCAAGCGTGCATTTCTTAATGGAAAAATAGACCTTACTGAGGCCGAGGCTATAAATCATGTAATTACTGCAACAAGCGAATGGGAAGTATCTACAGCTATTAAACAGATGCATGGAACCCTTAAACACTGTATTAGGGATATTAAAGATAAGATAATTCATCTGAAGGGGGATATCGAATCAAATATTGACTTCACTGAGGAGGATCTTGAGTTTATTACTCAGGGAAAAGCCCTTTTTCATATGAGGGAAATTGAGGTTTTAATAAGTGACCTGCTTAGAAGGTGCAGAATTGGTGATAGGATTAGTCATGGCATTGATATGCCAATTGTCGGTAAACCCAATGTAGGGAAATCGAGCATCCTGAATTTAATGCTCAATTCAGAGAGAGCAATTGTGTCGCATATCCCAGGCACAACGAGGGATTTAATAAACGAAATCGTTCAGTTTGCAGGAATAAGAATCAACTTGATTGATACAGCCGGAATAGGCACAACTAACTGCGAGCTAGAGAAGAAGGGGATTGAGCTAAGCGTAAAAAAGATTGGATCAGCTTCAATAGTAATAGCTGTATTTGATGCAAGTACAGGGATAACCGATAATGACAGCGAGATAATAAAGTGTATTGAGAAAAAAAAGAAGATAATCCTTGCAAATAAGATTGATATAGCCTCAGATAAAGATGTTTACAGAATTGAGTCCGTCCTAGGGAATAGGATTATCCCATTTTCAGCAAAGATGGGAATCGGACTCAGTGAGTTGGAGAATGGAATAAGTGATATAATCAGGGATGAGGTTTTGGAATATGAGAATTCATTCCTGGCTGATGTGAGGATTTTGAATCAACTGGAGATATCTCAAGGGATTATTGAAAATTGTCAGATATTATTATCTCACAATGAGCCACATGAGATTATAGCCTATGAATTGCAGAACCTCATGGATAATCTCTCAGAGATAACAGGAGAGATATCCCCTGATGATGTGTTAAATTCAATCTTTAGCAGATTTTGTATTGGCAAATAGCAAAGCGCTGATAGTGGGAGCATAAATTCATAATAGTTATTTAATATGATCCATATCCATAAAAAACCAGATATATCAGAGAAGCTTTCAGTATTATCCCAAGATTCACAATTTGATCTTGCCTGCGCCTGTGGAAGAAAGGACCTTAAGGAAGATCATAGACATCGTTCAAAAGAGGATAAATGGATATACCCTGTGGTGCTTCCTGACAACCGAAGGACTTTTCTCTTTAAGACCCTTATCTCCAATGTATGCGTTAATGATTGCAGGTACTGTCCCCTTCGGTCAAATCAGGATACAAGGCGGTTCTCTCTGCAAGCTGAAGAGTTGGTTAATACCTTCTTTAAATATTATAATATTGGCAGGGTGAGCGGACTATTCTTAAGCAGTGGGGTGATTGGTAATCCAGATTTGACAATGGAGCGAATCAATAAGATAGCGATTCTTCTCAGGAGGATGGAGTTTAAGGGATATTTGCATTTAAAGATTATACCCGGGGCCTCCGATGCTGCAATTGAAGAGGCCCTGTCCCTTGCCAGCGCTGTTTCCATTAACATCGAAACACCTGGGCAGAAGAATTTCGCACATTTAGGCACAAGCAAGGATTATATAGAAGATATAATCAGGCCGATTAAACTTATAAGCAATCTAACTGGAAGGGGAGCGCCATATGGAAGGGTAAAGCAGACAACTCAATTTGTTGTAGGGGCTTCCTCTGAAACCGATCAGGAGATTGTCAAATATTCCTGGGGGTTGTATAAAAGATTAGGCCTAAACCGTGTTTATTTTAGCGCTTACCAGAGGGGCATGGGGGATAACAATCTCCCTGGAGAACTATCGCATCGAACCAATAATGAACTATTGACAAGGGAGCATCGCTTATACCAGGTGGACTGGCTGTTGAGGAAATATAGCTTCAATGATGATGAGATTCCCTTTGATAATGATGGGAATCTTTTACTCTCCACTGATCCAAAGGAGGTTTGGGCAGAACTGCATCCAGAGTTTTTCCCACTTGATATAAACAGGGCTGATAAATTTGAGCTTCTCCGTGTTCCAGGATTCGGTTCAGTAACGGTTGATGAGATAATAAGATTTCGTAAAGACAGGAGAAGGATACGTTCTATTGAGGATTTAGGTAAACCAGGTAAAAGACTAAGGAAGGCAGAAAAATATTTAAAATTTGGATACTGATCTTGAGTGACAGCCCATCCCACTTTTGCTGATTAAGATTGATTGTTTGTTATAACTCCTTTAGATAAATATCGTTAAGAATGATATCTTTATAAATATGCCGAATCAATCTTTTATACCCTGTATTATCACTCTGGTCGTTTCGAATGTGTTTTATGAATTTTTTTAAATATTTTTTAGCAGCTCCTCTCTCCCCATTTTTTGCCTTAATTCTTGCCAACCAGAAAAGAGCAATACTCCTTTCTCTATAAAGAATATTTGATTTCAGAAGTGAGAGAAGCGCCTTTTCTGCCTTTTTATCCTTCCCCCTCTTTTCTAGCCGTGAAATATATTCTAAATCCCTACTCATCCCAAAGGGCTTGTTAATGCTGTATTCATACTCTGCATCGTGTAATTCTTCTAAGAGGCTCTTCTTTTTATAATTGCTGTTTTTTATTTTTGTGATTATTTTGCTAAAGGATTTTGATCCCCTTAATTGATCAAAGGCTGGATCTCGGAGAAGCAGATTTATGGAATTAAAACCCTTATCCACTGCAATCCATAAAAGTTTTATTGCTTTTCTTATATTACCCTGCTCAAGATAGAATACCGCCTTCTCATAATCTATCCAATAATCCTGTTTTGGAATCTTGATGGAGTTGAGTAATTTAATATACTTGACCGAATCTAGTTTCTTATACAGATTGAGCAGATATATCAAGGCACATTTTTCACCATTATTAAGGGCCAATTTGTAATGCTTTTCCGCCTGCTTATAATCCTTTTCATATTCCTTAATAACACCATAGTTAATATAGGCATGGTTTTTCAATTTAGGATTGTTGAATTGTTTTTTTAATAATCTCTTTGCTCTTTTAATATCATAATTATAGTATAAATAAAAAACGTCATAGAGTGGATTACGCGGATCTGGATGGTTGTGACTATGGATAGGATGAATATCTTTGATTAAAATGGATGAAATCACCATTGTAAATATTAATATTCGATTTATTATTGATTTTTTCATTTACTGCCAACAATACTTAATCGCTCAGTGTATTCATATGAAAGTTTTTATTCAGAGGATTATAGAAAAGCGCTATCCAGTTGGGATTGGGTGAAATCTTTAATACTCATTTATTTCGATTTAACAGAATTATATATATAATATGGAATCATGAAGACTAATAAGTCAAAGATAAAACTGTATACCCTCTTGGTTATCTTAACTTTTTTGATGCACTACTACGGCACATTTGAAAGGCTTTATGCTCTATCAGCAACTGATCAAAAGAGTATTATTAGAGAAGAGAGGGATTATCTAAATTATAAGGCCCAAGGAAAGTATGAAAGAGCAATTGAAATCATTGAAGAATGGACATTAAATCTGAGTGATCCAGTTCTAATTGAAACGAATCTATTCAGACTAATGGAGCTTATAGAGTATCAAGAATTGATTGAGAGGGGCATTCAATCCCTTATAAGGATTCGAAATGGGAATGAGATAGTAGGTAGCGATCGCTTTTTAACTGCAAGGATCAATTTTTTTCTAAACAGGCTCTTCTTGAGGGATGGCAGAATAAAAGACGCTAATTCCATCAGAGACTCTCTTGGTTTTGTCAGTGATTATAGAATAATCGGGCCTTTTGATAACAGGGGATCTTCAGACTTTGAAATTGAACATCCCCCAGAAAGAAGTTTTTCTGAGTCAGAGATTTATTTAGGCAAGATTAATATAGTTAAATGGTTTGATACTAAAACAGACCTTACTGGAATGATCGATTTTGAAGATCTATTTACAAAGGTTGATGATTCCCTCTTCTACCTATACAGGATAATAGATATTCATGAGTCGGGTGAATATATACTATCATTCGGTAAAACCGGTTATATGGATATTTGGATTGATGGGGGGAGGATTGTTGAAAATAGGAAGAGACATGGCTTCGACTTCGATCAGTATCACCTTAAGGTATTGCTTCAAAAGGGGGAACACAGTATTCTCATAAAGCTGGGGGATTCAACATATGATGGAGTAAAGTGGTCTCTCAGAATTACTTATTTAAGGGCAGTGGGGGATGCTGCTGAATCTGGGGATTTGCTTCAACAAGGAGAAGCTGATTCTTTATTAAGACCCTCATATTTTAGTTCATTAGAGAGCCTTTTAAATTATGATCATCCTAATGAATATTCTTCTTTCCTTATCGGATATCTCTATTATATTTCCGGATTAGCAAGTGAAGAGGATAAGGAGTCCCAAAAATATTTTAATAGAGTAGAAAACGATAGGGGATTAGCCTCAGTATCGTGCTATTATCAGGGGCTAATGGTTGATGATGAGAACAAGAAGGACGCCTTCTTTTATAAATCCCTTAATAATAGAAATAGAATTGAATCGCTTAATGAGATAGCACTGATCAAACTGGATAACAATTTTATATTTGAGGCGTTTCAAATCATTGATATGATTAAGAATATTGATCCCCTCTCAAATAATTATTTAATTTTGAAGGCCAATGCCTTTATCTCCTTGGGCTGGTATCATGAGGCCTTGAAGATAGCTTCGATTTTAAAAAAAAGCAAATATCCTTCCAATGCCTATCTTATTGAGGCAATGATATATAAAGCCCAAAAAAAGGAAAGGGAGGCAGCTCAGTGCCATAAAATTCTATATGAAGGGGATAGATATGACAGGGATTATATCGATGATCTAATTGAATGTTATGATAAATTGGGCATGTATGATAGCATAGAGAAGATTTTGAATAGATCATCGAGGTTTTTCCCTAATAATGTGTGGATTAGGTTAAAGCTCTCAGAAATAGCAGAAAAAATGCATTGTGCCAAAGCCTCGCTTCCTCTAATCTCATCTGCAATGAAACTCTCACCATATAATAAAGAAGTGCTCCTTCAAATGGGTATAGCTTACCATAAAATCGGGAAGGAGGAACTCGCGAGATATTATTTGAATCTTGCTTTGAAGTATAATCCCAATAATTTTTTGCTGAAAAGATATTTAAGGATCATCAATGATGAACAAATGGAGATTGAAAGATATCTTATCAGCGAATCCCCTTCCAGCATTGCTATTAAGGCTGCTAAATACAATAATGAGCCTGCAATCACGCTTCTTAGAGAGACCGCCATAAGGATTCTCTCAGATGGTTCTTATGAAAAGTGGATTCATAGAATATATTTAGTCAATGATCCAAGCCTTGCAAAGGAGTTTTCCAGGGAATATATAGTCATAGATCCCTCAACTGACAGGATTGAAGACCTAAGGTGTTTTGTAATCAATAACGGGGATATAATAGAGACATCGATCTCCCACAAGAGATCGTTATCTGATCCTGAGGCTAGGCTGTATTATGATCTAGAAGCAAATATAATATCGTTGCCCTCAATTCGCAAGGGTAGCATAATTGACCTGAGATATGTTATCAAGAGTAAGGGAGGAGATATTTACAAAAATTATTATGGAGAAAGAATAATAGCAGGAAACAAATACAGGACAATTTATTCAAATATTGTTATTAGCTTCCCTGAAAAAAAGGGCATAAACTATCATCTCAAGGGTATTAGCGAGGATAGTGTTGAACATATTAAAGATAAAAAAAAGAAAATCATAAGAATAGATTTGCATAATCTTCCTCCCTATAAAGAGGAGATTGCAATGCCTCATACTTCAGAGATTTTACCATCAGTATGCTTCACTTCTCATAAGAGTTGGGGTGATCTATATAGGTGGTATGTTTCGTTAGTAAGGGGGAAGATCAGGGTTAGCGGGGAGATGAAGAGTGTTATTTCGAAAATTACCGATGAAGATGATGACAAATTGGATCTTGTTAGAAAAATTTTCAATCATGTTAATAGGGAGATAAGATATGTGGGATTTGAATTTGGCATAGGGGGGATACAGCCTAGAAGCGCTGATTTAACCTATCATACTAAGATGGGGGATTGTAAGGATATCACAATAGTATTGATGGCCATGCTGAGGGAGGTTGGTGTGGATGTTAAGTTGGCTCTCCTGCGAACCAGTGATAATGGAGATGCGGACATCTCTGTTCCATATCTGGGTGAGTTCAATCATGCAATCTGCTATGTTGACATTGGTGAGGGTCTCTTTGTTGACGGTACGGCAAAGATGTCCGGTTTTAAGGAACTACCGGCAAATGATCGTGGTAGGACAGCGCTATTGTTGGATGAGAAGGATTATAGTTTTGTAAAAATAAATGATCGATTTCTCGATGAAAATATCGAGGCGGTGACAACAGAGATAAAAATCCATAAAAATGGTGAAGCAAAACTTGAGAGAACCATCCGTAAACAGGGATCATTCGCCTCAAGGGTTAGATATGATATGCTCGATATGGAAAAGAGGATACTGGGATTGAATGAATACTGGAATAGGATATTTACAGGGTCAAGGGTAAAAGATTTCAAGGATTTTGAAATCAACTTAGACAAGCCTGTATCATATAGTTATAGAGTTGACATCCCATCTTTTTTCAATAAGAGCAATGAGGAGATTGTATTCAAGGCATTCTTGGTTCCTTCAAATTACTATAGGAACTATTGCATGCTTAAAGATAGAAGATTCCCTCTCGAGCTTCCAGGAAAGTGGACTAGCGAGATAAGTATAACATATCATATTCCTGATGGTTTTGATGTGCACAGCATTCCGAATAACGATGAATTCAACTCCGATAAATACGATGCTTCATTTAGGTATATTCTGAGTGATAAGAAGATAGAGGTATATTCCATATTACACTTTAAGCATTATAGGATAGATGTCGAGGAGTATGATCTATTTAGAGAGTTTACAAGGTTTATCGAGAAAAAGGAGAATGAGAGGATTATCTTAATTCGCTGAAGTATCGATTTTTTCATAATACTAATTACCGGATGGATAAAACATATATGAAAGAAGGATCACGAAATATGATGAATACAAAATGAAGTCGGTTAGTTGGGATATACATCGACATAGCGGAGGATATTACCACGACTCATAAAAATATTGATATTTATAATGGTTCAAAATGTATAATGTAAAACATAAATTAATATTCACTTCTTTTTTAACACAATGCATGGTGCTCTATCTATTTATGATATCAATATCATGCAACTATAATACTGAAAGGAATACGAGTCCTACTCCTGTTTCACAAAAAAAGGGGCTAATACTCATCGATAAGAGCGCATTAAGGGTAGATCCCTTTATATACTCTTCTCTGATCGATCAACTAAATCTTGGAGACATTGTCGAAATTGTTGAGGCCTCGAAGGAGAAGAGTTGGATTGGGAAGAGTGAAGATTATTGGTATAAGGTAAGATTATTTAATGGAATTGTAGGTTGGACATATGGAAAGAACATTAGGATTTTTTCGGGTAATAGCGATAAGATCATAGATGAGTTTTTATTAAGCTTTTGGGAGAAGGAATCAAAGAAATTAAAGTCCGAATTAGCGGGAACATGGTGGAGTATAAACAGTCAGGGTGATTTTACTGAACACTGTTTGGAGATATATAGAAATGGGGAATATATATCATATCGTAAGGGTGATGAGAAGATTGCCGGAGATTATAATTTTAGCTTTAAAGATAACGAGATCATTTTTTTAAATGGGACATCCTTTGGGTATAATCTTAATTATTTACAAAGGGGTAAGGAATACTATTTGAAAAAGATTCTGAGAAGGGGTGAGCTGAAATTTAGGAGGATTTCTAGAAGATGACCTTGCCCTATGAATAATGTTATTGGGGGAGGAGGTGTGGTGAGAATAAATAGATATCTCTCTCTATGTGGATTAGGTTCTAGGCGAAAGGTTGAAGACTATATCCTGACGAAAAGAATAAGGGTGAATGGCGCCATTGTTGAAGATCTCTCATTCACAGTTGATACAGTTAATGATATTGTGGAATTAGATAGGGGAAGGCTTAATCTTATTAAGAAGCTTCATTATCTTATCCTAAATAAGCCTAGGGGTTACATCACAGCAATGAGCGACTCCAGGGGACGACCGATCGTTATGGATATGATTCCAGCTATATATAAAAAGGAGAGGATCTTTCCCGTTGGAAGGTTGGATAAGGATACAGAGGGTTTGCTTCTATTTACCAATGACGGCGATATGGCATATAAGTTATCCCACCCAAAATATCACGTTACTAAGGTATATATAGTAAAATTGGATAAACCTCTAAAAAAATCACATGAATATAAGATTGAGAAGGGGATATATTTATATAACAGAAAGACTTATCCCTCTCAGATTGATACCCTTGATATTTCAAGACAAACAATAAGGATGGGGATGATGGAGGGTAGAAAAAGGCAGATAAGAATGACCTTTCAGGGATTTGGATATAGGGTAGAGGGTTTGAAAAGAATCGCCTTTGGACCTCTTGGACTATCTGGAATAGGTTCGGGACAATATAGGATTTTAACTGATAGAGAGATTAAAGCCTTAAAGGAAATTGTACAGATTCACGAATAAGTTTTTTACCTTTAAATCTTTCAATTGAATGCCGAAAATAAAAGCTAGGATGTATATTGTTTTTTATCTATATACTTCTTAATGCAGCGTAATATCAATTAATTACATGGATGTAATATATTGATATTGATAAATATTTGCGGCAAAATAATTCACGGAAGTATAATACTGCGAATAAAAGGTAAGGCTTATTATGCAGAATATGGACCATTATACTGACAGGATAAAAAAAACACCTCCTCATCACCATCAATTCTATTCAGTTGATCCAGAATTTATAAAAACATATCCTCCCAGAAATTATAAAGACGAGGAAAAGAGCAGAAGAAGGGCAAGGGGGATGATATTTATCATTATTGCCCTCTGTATCGCCTCTTATACTGTTGGATTGGTTATGGGGATAAAATTCGCTTCTGGATCAAAAAAGGAGATTGTTGATGAAGATACAAAAAAGAGAGTAACCAGCATTGGTGAAAAGGTTACACATCTAATAAAGGATGTTTCAGTTAATACAGGTGATTCTACCTTCTCAAAGAAACTTTTCCCAAGAGAAAAATTTCCCTTTGTAATAAGGGTAGGGGAAAATTATAATAGGACAAGTTCTCATGAAATCGCTTCCTCTTTGAGTAATCAGGGACATACTGTAATTTTATCGAAAAATAAGGGATATTATAGGGTGTATGTTGGACCATATCGAAATAAGGAAGAAGCGGAAATATCTCTAAAGAAGATTGAACTAAATTATAGCAAAGACCTCTACAATAAAGCATCCATTTTCAAAAGATGAAATGAAGTCAAATGACATAGGTATTAGTGTTAGAAGAGCTACCTTGGTGGATGTTGAATATATTTACCAAATAATAAAGTCATACTCTGATGAGGACATAATCCTTGCAAGAACCAGGAGCAATATTCGTAAACATATAAAACACTTTTTATTGGCTGAGATAATTGATTCCCATCATTTGAACGAAGTCGCAGGTGTTATCTCTTATTATGACTATGGCAAAGAGTTAAAGGAGGTGAGATCTTTAGCAGTTAAAAGGGAATTGTGTGGTAGGGAGATCGGCTCAACTTTATTATTATATTTAGTCAGAGAGTTATTAAACAAATACTTAACAGCGAAGATATTTACACTAACCTATTCACCGGATTTTTTTAGGAAATTCGGTTTTATCGAGATTCCCAAAGAGACTCTTCCAGAGAAGATTTGGAAAGACTGTCGAACTTGTAAAAACAAGGACAATTGCGGTGAGATAGCCCTTGTCTTCTCTGATCATAAAACAGCTCCTATCTGACAATGATTGATAGAGCAATGGAAAGAAGAAACTTTGATAGATTAAAAACTACTGCCCTTTTTGTTGAATATAAAACAAATGAGAGTGATGTTGTATTTAAAGTAGAGATTATTAATCTCAGCGCGGGTGGAGTCTGTTTTTTAAGAAACTCGACAATAAATCAGAATGACGTTATTCAAATAAAATTCCCCTTTAGATCAAGAAGGATTATTATGACTGGCAAGGTATTGAGAATAGATGGGAAAGAGGTAGCAGTACAATTTCTAAATCCTGAAGATGAGATAGAGCGATTTGTTAAGATTTTCAATAAAGAATACCCTTATCTGAAGAGACAGTTAATACAAAAAGATGATAATTACCTATTGATGCAAAACAAGGAAGCAGTTGATGATGAAGACTTGAAGAATATATTTGATATTGATAATGACTAAAATTCCTATGGAGGTTCGAAAATTAGTTGTCTATTAATATGTTTTATTACAATACTTGTATGAATCTTTTTTTCGAAATTCAACTCATACAATTCATTCAGCTAAAGATATCTAAAATAAAATGAGTTCAATTATTCGACATAACTTGAGGATGGCCATTAAACTCGAAGGTCTTTTCAACTCTACAATGCTGGGAAGAAATCATCATTTCACATAGATTACCTATCCTTATACTATTTGGAGGTTAATATGCTGTTACAGGAAGCAATTCTAAAGAGGAGAAGCATTAGAAATTTCACTGATTATTATGTTAGTAATGAAGAGATAAGAGAGATAATCGAGGCAGCAAGATGGGCTCCATCATGGGCGAATACACAAACCTGGGAGTTTGTTATAATCAGAGAAAAGAATCTTATTAAAGAGGTGACAGCCACATATTCAGAGAAGAATCCAGCTACCAAATGCTCGAATGCTGCATCGGTCTTGATCATCGCTTGTGCTAAAAGGGGGGTTGCAGGATATAAACAAGGAATTAAAAGGACTAAATTTTCCGAATGGTTCATGTTTGATCTAGGTATGGCGGTTCAGAATATTAGTTTAAAGGCTCATGAGTTAGGTCTGGGAAGCGTGGTTGTTGGACTCTTGGATCATGATGCCTGCAGGAAGTTAATTGAACTTCCTGAGGATTATGAGGTTGTTGTTGTTGTGCCAATAGGTAAACCAGCAACAGAGGTGAAGGAGGGACCTCCTCGTAAGGAGCTTAATGAATTTACTCATTCTAATAGATTCGGACAATCACTGTAGAAATAGACCTTCTTGGATTACTCTATTTACATAAGGGTAAGCTATCTAATCATGTTGAAATATTTATGTTAAAGTAATACATCTGCTAAGGAGGGGTTGACACTCCTATGAGTATTAATAAACATATTCCCCAGAGGGATGAAATCCTTGATAAACACAAATGGAATCTTTCACACCTTTTTAATAGCGATGAGGGGTGGGAGTCCCTTTATGGAGAATTGGAAGAAGGAATAAAGGGATACGCTTCCTTCAAAGGATATTTAGGTGAGTCGGTTGATCTATTCAGTAAGGCGATTGAGTTTGATTTAGAGATATCGAGAAGGATGGATAGGCTTTTTACATATGCTCATCTAAAGAGTGATGAGGATAAAACAAATCAGGAGTATTTTGGATTTCAACAGAGAGCTATAGCCCTTCATGCAAGAATCTCGGAGCTTTCAAGTTTTATGACGCCTGAAATACAGGCCATTCCTGAAGATGATATGAATGGTTATATCAAGGATGAGAGGATTAAGAAATATTCTTTTCACCTTGAGAAGATACTTAGATTTAGAGAACATACGCTTTCAGAGGGGGTTGAAGAGGTTTTGGCGATGTCCAGGGAGATCGCCTATGCGCCGTCACTTTTTTTTACTCAACTCGATAATGCTGACCTGAAGTTTGGTATGCTTGAGGATGAAGATGGGAATGAAATAGAATTGAGCCATGGAAATTTTGTACATTTTTTGATGAGCAGAAATAGCAAGGTGAGAGAGAAAGCCTTTTCCCAGTACTATGGGGCTTACAAGGATCATAAGCATAGTATTGCAGCTTCATTATCCTCTTCAATCAAGAAGGATAGCATATATGCGAGAATCAGAAAATTTAATAGCAGTAAGAGCGCTTCAATATTCCCAGATAATATCCCTGAAGAGGTTTATGATAATCTGGTTGATGTAGTTAAAGGGAACCTCTCACCCCTATTTGAATATTTAGATTTCAGGAAGAAGGTTTTAGGTTTAAAGGTTCAGCGCTTTTGTGACATCTATGCCCCAATAGTTGATGACATCAAATTTGGGATGCCTTTTGAGGAAGCTGTAGACCTTTGTGCAAATGCTTTAGCACCATTGGGTGATGAGTATGTAAGAATAATGAGAGAGGGGCTTTTGGGGGGATGGGTTGATAGATATGAGAATCGTGGAAAGAGAAGCGGGGCTTATTCCTCGGGATGTTACGATTCTCCCCCATATATACTATTGAACTATCATGATGATAATATTAATAGCATATATACATTAATTCATGAGGCTGGTCATTCCATGCATTCCTATTATTCTGCAAAAACTCAGCCCTATGTATATCATAGCTATTCAATATTTGTTGCAGAAGTAGCATCCACCTTCAATGAAGTGCTTCTAAGCAATTATCTCTTAAGTCGCTATAAGGACGACAATAGGATGAGGGCATATATTCTCAATCGTGAGATAGATAATATACGAGGTACCCTTTTCAGGCAAACCATGTTTGCTCATTTCGAAAATATTACACATAATATGGTGGAAGAGAATAAAGCACTCACACTTGACATCCTAACATCAACCTATAAGGAATTGCTTGAGATATATTTTGGAGATACAGTAGAAATAGATGAGTCAATTGTATTAGAGTGTTTGAGAATACCACATTTTTATTCTTCCTTTTATGTCTATCAATACGCGACAGGTATATCAGCTAGTATTGCACTGGCCAAAAGAGTCCAACAGGGTGGAGAGCTGGCAAGGGATGCATATCTTAAGTTTTTATCTATGGGAAGCAGCGCGTTTCCTATTGATGAGTTGCTCGTTGCTGGTGTTGATATGCGAAGTGAGCAACCGATAATTGACGCGGTAACTTATTTTAAGGATCTGGTTGGCAAGTTTATTCAGGTTTATAATGAGTTATGAGTTGAAATTAATTTTGATATGTGTATTAATTGTAATAACCTAACTAATTCCTGATCGCTTACATCGGCTACATGGGACGATATTCTGCAACTTTATATTCATAATGGTGTATTCACCCTTTTCGTAAAACATTGTGCAGAATGTAATTCCCCAAACAATAATGGCATAATAAATGAACAAAATCGGAAATGACCATATCGATAGACAATGGAAATAATATTGAGATTGTTTCACCAGCGGGCAACCTTGAAAAATTAAAGATTGCGGTAAGGTTTGGCGCTGATGCAGTATATTTTGGCGGGAAAAGATTTAATCTTCGTAATAATACAGGCAATCTATCATTGCAAGAGATAGAAGAGGCGTTAACCTTTTGCAAAACACACAGAGCAAGAACCATATTCCTCTTGAATTCGTTTCTACATGAAGGTGAGATAAGAGAGGCAGAGGGATACATTGAGGAGATAAAGGATTTCAAATTTGATGCCTTTGTTGTCTCTGACCCAGGTATGTTTGTTTTACTGAAAGAGAAGGGAATTGATTCAAATATTCATTTATCAACCCAGTTCTCGATACTTAACCATTTATCTATCAAATTTTGGAATAGCCTGGGGATAAATAGGATCATTCTTGCAAGGGAGACTACGCTTGATGAGATAAAGAGCATTAGGGAACATACTGATGCGGAGATCGAGATATTCGTTCATGGCGCGCTATGCATATCCTATTCTGGCAGGTGTCTCCTTAGCAGATATCTCTCAGGCAGAGATGCAAACCAGGGAAACTGTTCCCATCCATGCAGGTGGAATTATGCGTTAGTTGAGGAGAAGCGTAATGGTAATCATATGGATATAATAGAGTATGCATCGGGCACTGAAATATTATCATCAAAAGATCTATGTCTGATTGAAAGGCTTTCTGATTATATCTCTGCTGGGGTGAACGCCTTTAAAATTGAGGGTCGTATGAAATCCCTATATTACACAGCAAATACAACCAGAATCTATAGCCATGCTGTTAGAGTTTTAACAGAAGGGTGTATAAATGGAAATCATATGCCTTTCTGGTTGAGCGAACTCGATTTAGTTAGTCATAGACCCTATACTGATAACCTTTTTAATGAATTTGATGATTTGGAGTTTAGCAAAGTCCCATATATCAGAAAGGCCTTATTCTTGGGATATTACTTGAGACAGGGTAAGGATAAAACCGAGGCTTTTGTCAAAACCTTTAATCCTATATATCAGGGTGAGGAGATAGAGGCGATATTCCCAATCCAAGGTGATACTGTTCAGGATGATAAATTTCATATAAGAGAGATTATTGAGGATGAAGAGAGTGTTGAGATGGCACAGCCTGGAAGAGAATGCCTTATTAAATTTGATAAAGGGATCAATAATGATGCTGTATTTAGAAGGAGAAGATGATGCTGACCAGTCCCCCTGGATTTGAGGATGTTTTTCCTGATTCTGTTTTGAGATGGGATTTAATAACTAAAACTGTAAGGGAGGTCTTTAAGGTTTATAATTACAAGGAGATCATTGTGCCTGTACTTGAGTATACAGAGGTGTTTTCGAGGGGTATTGGAAATGAGACGGATATTGTTTCCAAGGAGATGTTTTCCTTTAATGATAGGGGTGGAAGAGGCCTTACTCTGAGACCCGAAGGAACAGCTTCCGTTGTGCGTGCCTATGTTGGGAACGGCAATTACAACAGGCTTTCAAACAGCAAATTGTTCTACATTGGCCCAATGTTTAGAGCTGAAAGACCTCAGAAGGGACGGCTAAGGCAATTTAATCAATTCGGGTGTGAATCTTTCGGAAGCGATAATCCCTTTTATGATTATGAGATAATCTCCATGATGCATACAATCAGCAGCAGGTTGGATATTAATGATTATTCTCTTCTCATCAATTCAATTGGATGTCTTGAATGTAGGGTTGATTATATTACGGAACTAAAAGAATACTACAGGAATCGAGTTAATAATCTCTGTGATGATTGTATGAAGAGGTTCGATAGAAATCCTTTAAGGATTTTAGATTGTAAGAAGGGGGAGTGTGTATCCTTAAAACTAGGCGCTCCAAAGATATTATCTTATATATGTGATAATTGCAGAAACCATTACAATCAGTTAAAAGAACTTCTTAATATGAATAATATAGACTATATTGAGGAACCATATCTTGTGAGGGGTCTTGACTACTACACAAAAACGACCTTCGAGTTTGTAAGTGATAGACTTGGCGGGCAGAATGCATTCGCTGCAGGGGGAAGATACGACAATCTTGTGGAAGTATTTGGAGGGAAGCCAACACCTGCAGTTGGATTTGCCGCTGGTATTGAAAGGATAAACCTACTCATTGAAGATAATAGTGTAATTGCTGACTCTCTTGATATTTTCATAGTATATTCTGGAGACTTGGGGTATAGACGCGCTCTTGATCTTGCTGGCATGTTTAGGGTCCATAACATATCAGTAGATATGGATCCTGGTTCTAGGGGATTTAAGTCCCAGTTTAAGAAAGCTGATCGTGAAAACGCCAGGCTTGCAATAATAATCGGCGAGGGTGAGTTGGCTGAAGATAGTTGCACTGTTAAAGACATGAAAACGGGAAACCAGGAGCAAGTGCATATTGATAATGTCCTAAATCATGTAATTGCATTTTTGAATGTGACAGCAATGTAAATGATGTGATTTATCCCAACATTAGGGAAGATGTGATACATCTTGCTAAGGGAGATGGATATACAAAATTTTTCCTCCATCAACTCAATGAGATAGTCTTGCTTAAGGGATGCTGATTACAAATAAAAAGTTTGAAATATTGATAATTAGGTCATTATAATTGTTATGTAATATAAAGGTGAATCCGTAAAGCATTAAGGAATAAGTGATTTCAAATGGGAATGGATACACAATTGATATAATAAGAGAAGATGTAATTATGAAAAATATTAATACAATTGATCCCAGAGATAATTTTACGTTCCTTGATAAAAAGACAGCAAACGAGCCCTATATATTCGAGGTGTTGAATGAGATATTAGCATTCCAGAGACAGTCGCTGCCCTCAGGCGAAAAGCCTATGGCAAACCTGGAATTGTTGAAGAAATCCAGAAATATTTCTATACCATTTACTACAACAAGGGGCAAAACCATTGAGTATCTTATTGATTTATTATTTAAAAGATATTCCAATTTCGTAAAACCAGTTGTATCATTTGAATTTCAGGTTGAGGAACCATCAAAAAAGTTGAAGGTTGACGAGATTGTAGAATATACTGTAATGCTCAACAATGCGGATTATGAGAAGATTGTCTCAATAAGGGATGTCAAATCGCTAGAGAACCTATTAAAACTATTAAAAAAATATAGACTATTTAACCTTTCCAAACTCCTCCAAAAAACAAAGAATAAAACACATTTATCGAGAATTATTAAGCTTGAATTGGGGAAGCAGATATTTGTGTATAAGAACTATAATATCAATGAAAACAAGATTGAACAGGCGGAAGATTATTGTTTTTGTTCTGAAAATTATAATGCTGTAAAAGAATCATTGAACCTAAATAAGCTTAGGGAAATAATTTCATACTACTCTGAATCCGTTAGAAGAGAATTAAAGAAATTTGGATTATTGAATGCTGATTTCACCCACTATAGGGATTCTAAGATAGATTATCTATTTAGCATTCTTTTAGATGATCTCTCAACCACATTATCAGAAAAAGATTTAATTGAAGTAAAGAACATTCGTTCATTGGTGAGTTGTCTGTTAAAGGTAGATAAGATTTTAGATCCAGTGCAGACTCATAATGAAGACATTATTAAGTTTATTCGGGAACAGGTGTTTTGCTCAGAAACGGATATTTGTAACGTAATTACTGAACTCAATCATGAACTCGTAAAGAAATGGGCAACAGAAGAGAATCTTAGACACAACAGGATATTATCTTTTTTCCATGATGATGGAGAAACCTACTATATTGATGGAACGAAATTTTATAACGTAATTTCAGAACTCAATCAGTTAATTCTATATCAGCCTGAAAAGTTAGCAAATTTATCTCATTATGAAAAGCAGAAAAAACATTTCCAAATGGAAGTGTTTTACAAGCTGGCAATCAATCTGCTCTCAACAGAGGAGAAAATACAGTCCATTTTGAGCATAAATTACAATAAGGTCGATATCCTGCAAAAGATAGTAGAAGAGTATGGAGACTACAAAAAGAAGTTAGCTATTAAGGATGATTATGAGAAGAAGTTCACTGAACAGAAAAAGAGAAGGTCAATACTGAGGGTAATAATTCAATTTTTTAGTTCATTATTTAAGAAGAAGGATAAAAAAATAGATAAAACACTCACTCACCAGACTGCTAAACCCGTTAAAGAGATGTCTAAAGAGGCAAATCATGTCTACAAAAAAGCTCTTAATAAAAATGCCCCTATTATTCCCCTTTCCGATCTAATTGAAATAACGCCAGAAAATGATGCATTGATAGATAAAATCATAAATGAGTTGAGAGATCATAATGTCAAGATTGTTGTTCCTATTTATAATGCAAGAAGTGTTTTATATCCTAAAAGGAGTCAAAATCTGTTGATGTCTGATATGGAATATCTTCTATTATCTCCAAGTATTGTTAAGTCTCCGGAAATTATTAGAAATTTTGTGGATTCTTTACTCGGTTATAAAGTTAAGAATGAAATCATGCCCAGCAAAGCTTTAATTGTTATTGAGAAATATCTTCTAACGCTATACAATCAGAAAAGATCCCAATTAATAAAAAAATAGACTATGCGCTGCGCTCCTTTTTTGTGGTGTTGGCAGGTTTGGGATCTGCCTCCACTTTATTATCACTCTTAATAGTTTTTTTCTCCTTTTGAGAATCATTTTTTTTATAGTCATTCACATAGAAGCCTGAACCCTTAAATATAATACCTGCACCAGCTCCAAACAACCTCCTAACCTCATTGCCGCATCGTTCACACTTCTTAACAGGCTCATCCTTCATAGACTGGAATACATCAAATCTATGTTTACACATTTTGCACTCATACTCATAAGTTGGCACTTTAATCCTCCAATGGTAGTCAAAAAAATTATCGAAACAAAGCCACAACGATAATATAATACTATTTTGTATTTATTTCAAATATATAATAGCATCAATTTGCATCAGAGTTTATCTAAGTCAACAAAAAAAAATTTCAATCGTCTCAGCTATGTGAGAATATAAACAAAATGAATTATCGAATAATTAATTTTAAATAAGTTATCTCAAGAATTCCTTGATATATGAGGTTTTGAAGAAGTGTTTGCTGTATTGAAAATATCAGAAATTTTTCAATTTAAGGGGGGGGATATTAGGATGATACTGTAGTGCTTCCCGTTAAGATAAATACACTCTCAAAATATTCCTACACATAACATATTCAGATGCATTATTCTGATTGATTTTGAAATATGCTTTTTTTAAAATTTAACAATAATAATTGATGTATATTTTACAGGGGGATAAATCCTGCTTCTTTTACAGTTCTCTGTCCTTTCTCAGAAAACATAAAATCTATAAAAGAAGTAATTTCTTCAGAGGCATTTTTTTTATCTATGATCATATATAATTTTCTACTAATAGGATATTTGCCACTCATTCCATTCTTTAGTTCTGGTTCTATAGAATTTAACTTCAATGCCTTTACACTATTATTAAGATATCCCAATCCTATATATCCAATTGCCCCTGGTGTTGATGAAACTGTATAAACCATTGCAGAATTAGCCGCAACCCGTACAGCCTTGCGTACAATCTTATCTTCTTTAATTACCATCTTGTTCCAGATGCCATAGGTCCCTGAACTATTATCTCTAGAAATTACTACTATCTTGTTATCTACGCTGCCTAACTGACTCCAGTTTGTAATTTTTCCGCTATATATATTATGAAGTTCCTTTAATGTGAGATTTTCTATTTTATTTGAGGGATGAACAATAATTATTATCATATCATATGCTATGACTATTTCTTCAATATTCATCTTTTTCTGCTTGGCCAGTGCAAGTTCTTTATCATTGAGAGCCCTTGATGTGCTGGCTATATCGCATATGCCATCTATAAGCCCTTTTATGCCATTTCCAGAACCAGTGGCAGATATGGTTATGGAGATATTATTTTGTTGCATAAACACCTCAGTGGCCCTAAAAACAATTGGCAATAGTGTAGTTGATCCCTTTATTGATATTTTATCCTCTCTATTGTTTTCTTTGGAGCATTGTGATAATGCTATCAATATTAACAGTATAATATATTTAACCAAGACTTTAATTTCTCTATTGTTTTTTAATGTCATGACTTATAATTGTTTTATATTGATAAAAGTTTTAGATTATATTTTTATATGATCAATATCATAATATTGCTGAAACTATAAGTACAGTGTATACGAATAGCATCCAGAGGATCGCATGTATGAAATCCTTAATTGTCAAATCCAACATTATTTCCCCCTCTCTTTCTATCCTATTAAAAAAATATCTCAAGTTATTGTTCATGTTAGATAATAATTTTTTTTAAAGAAAAAATAAAAATTATATAAATTAATCCCATTATCTAGATAAGTTCGATAACGACTTTAATATTTTCTCAACTTCACTATCCTACAAATTGAGAAGTAACATCAAGAAAAAGGGGTAGTTGTTAGCCTATGCATTATATATAAAATTTGATTTTTTGGAGTAAGTCTTTTGTTTTATGAAAGAAAATATATTTTCCCACAATTTTTAAATATGATCTTTATAGTATTAACAATATGACAGTCATGTTGAGCAATTAAATGTATTATTTATAAAATCTTTATTATTTCTTCAAAATCATCACTATATCTTAAAATCGAAATCATTCCATGACTTTAGTATATGCCTGATCATATTTTGACAGGCTTGAGTGTATACAAAATTAAATTACAATATAATTAACTATTATTGTGGATTAACAGATTCAATGGACCGGAGGAAGAGCAATGAGAGTTTTGGAGTCTCGAGGTAAACAAAATTTAATGATGATATGTGATTCTAAAAGGATGATGACAGCGGTTGTGCTAATGCTGTTAGTGGTTTCATATTGGATTTTCAGTAATGATCATTCCAACCAGCAGATGCTATACGCTTCCAAACAAGCGGTATCAAGTATCAATAATCTTGAAGAATCAGGTGGCAATAATGGTATTCAACAAAACAAAGAAGGGGAAACGCTGGAATCAGTGGTAACTACAATGGAATCTGAAGAGAGCGAAACGGCTTATTTAGCAGATGCTGGAGAGTTTACAGTTGAGAATTTCGATCCAACTGTATGGGTTCTCATCTTTCTATTTAATGTAGCGCTTGCTGTTTCTATAGAAAGGGCCTGGTTTCTTTATAAAAACCGCGGAAATAACTCAGAGCTTGTGAATGTTTTAACCAAAGAATTGACTCAGAACAGTAGTGATTATTCACAACTTATGAAAACAATTAAGGATAAAAAGTATGGTATGGAAGGACGCGTTGCAGCAAAGACAATGGAGGGTTGGTCCTATGGACAGAACGCGATGTCCGAATTTTCAAAGGCAGCTTTAGGGGCAGAAAACCGCGCATTAGATAAGCGGCTTGTTATACTCTCCACACTGGGCAACAACACCCCATTTATTGGGCTTCTAGGAACTGTTCTGGGTATTATGAAGGCCTTTCGTGATCTTGCATTGGTTGGAGATGCAGGACCATCAGTTGTTATGAAGGGTATATCAGAAGCTTTAATTGCAACAGCATTTGGCTTAGGGGTAGCCATACCCTGTGTGATAGCCTTTAATGTGTTTTCCAAACAGGTTAAAAATAGGTTATCAAATGCACAAGAAATTGTGGATATGCTTTCTGGCCTGAGATCGGTTTTCGAGAGAAAGGATTCTGACGATTTGTCACAATCACCTTTAAAAGTAATATAATAAATCTATAATACAATAGAGTAAGGAGAATCATAATGGCTGGTAACTCATCATCAGGAAATGAAACAGAAATAAGCGGTATCAATGTGACGCCACTAGTGGATATTATGCTTGTGCTCGTAATTATTATAATGGTAACGGCTGAATTTACCAAATACAGAACAGTGCCAATTGCGTTGCCGAAGGTTAATGCCGCTGCGATTAAGAGAGAGCCCCATAAAATAGCGCTAACTATAAAACCTAATGGCGAGGTTTACTGGAATGATAAAAAGATAGACAAATTGGATACACTCCCTGTTCAGCTAAAAACGGCCAAGAGGCTTCATCCTGACACGGCAGTGATTCTTCGAGCAGAGGGAAAGACTGAATATCAACAGCTTTTAAATCTGCTGGATGAGGTTAAGCTTGCAGGTATATCAAAGGTCGGGCTTGCAGTTGATTCAAACAAGAAAAAGAGAGTAAAACTTTAATGAACAGGGGGGTGTACATTTTATGAATTCATATGAGAATCCTTCAGTAAGGGATGTAAATAATATATTTTCAAGACTGCAAGTTTATAATACTTTCTTCGAAGAAAATAGTATAAGTTGGTGGCAAAGGCATATTGTATTTCCAATTTTTTTTATTACTGCCTTTATAGGTTATTTTATTTTTTCTATTAATTGGGATTTTTTTGATGAGGTAAGAAACAGGATGTATGATGAGATGGTAGTTACTATTGTGGACTTTGGAGATTTTGTTCCGTTAAAAAAAAGGGCTAGCGGTGGATCTTATGTAGAGATTGATGAGGTTTTTGGTAATCAATACATAAAGGATAAAAAGAAGGAATTCAATCCTGATAGAGATATCATAGATCCTCGAATCGGTACAGCTGTTAATCCAGTCATAAGCAATGCAACCGCTCCGATTGATCTTAATCCAGAGATAATGCCAAGCTATACAGCAGCGGCAAGATCATATGGAATTGAGGGAACTGTAATTCTAGAACTTATTATCAGTGATGAAGGTGAAGTGCTTCGCGCTAGATCAGTGGGTAAGAAGCTGGGATATGGTCTAGAGCGGATGGCAATTAAATGTTATGAGGGTAAGAGATATAAGCCCAGTATAGATAGTGATGGGAAGAAAATAACTGTCAAAATATTTCAGCCTGTCAGATTTCAATTATTATAGTATAAATGATTATCGGGAGAAGATATGAAAAAGTCAGCACTCAACAGCAGAATTCTACAAAAAGTCTTAATGGTTATTCTAATTATGTTTACCCCCCTTACGCTCTATGCACAAAAGACTACTGACGTCTCAGGTAAGGTTATTGATTCTATGACCGGTGAACCCTTAATCGGAGTAAATGTAATTATTCAAACACTTAAAATATATTCTATTACAGATATAAATGGTAAATACACCCTTCAGGATGTTCCTGAAGGTAAGCAGAATATACTATTTCAAATGATGGGGTATGATAAGACTCTATCAGCGATAAATGTAAAACCAGGTGAAAAGAATATTGTTAATATCAGCCTCTCATACAAGACAGCAGAAGAGGTTGTCGTCACTGGCCGTAGGATCAATAATACCGAGGCAGCACTTCTAAGCAAGAGAAAAAAGGCACCTGTGGCTCAGGACGCCATAAGTTCTGAACAAATCTCTAAATCACCGGATAGCGATGCATCAGATGCTGCTAAAAGAGTAACTGGAGTTACTATAGTAGATGGTAAGACAGTTTATATCCGGGGACTCGGTGAGCGATATTCGAGTGTTATGTTCGCTGGTTCAACAATCCCATCTCCTGACCCAGACAAGAGGGTGGTTCCATTGGATATATTTCCGGTTGGGCTGCTTGATAATCTTGTGATTATTAAGGCTTACACCCCGGATATACCAGGAGAGTTTGCAGGGGGCATAGTGCAGATCAATCCAAGGGATTATCCGGATAAAGCCACCTTTAAGGTTTCAATTGGGTCAGGCTATCATTCAAATACAACAGGCAAGGATTTTTTGACCTACGATGGGGGCAAATATGATTGGTTTGGCATTGATGACGGCACAAGAGAATTGCCGGATGGGATAAAAGATGATTATGTAAATGATATTTTCTACACTCCCAAGCGGATTGCCCAGATTGGTAGAGAGTTTAAGAATGAATACACGCCGAATACAACGGATGGCAAGTTCCCTTTTAAAGTCAACTTCTCTTATGGTGATAGCTATAATATTGGTAAGAATAAGACTTTGGGACTAATTTTTTCCGGATTGTTTAAGGAGAGTTCCAAAAATAAAGATATTCATTTTTTTCGAGTAAGTGATAACTGGAATACAATTAAAGATTATCATATTGATAAATCAACATATTCGACAAACAAGGGCCTGCTCATATCATCATCACTCAATGCAGGCACAGACAAATTACGTTTAACATCATTCTATTCCCACCAGTCAGATGATAACACATCAGAATATTTTGGCTACAATAATGACAGGCAGGAGTCTACAGTTGCTGGCGCTGTCAGCACGGCTAAAATATATAAACTTCAATTTATTACTACAGGCCTTTTCTTCAGTCAAATTAACGGAGAGCATTATTTTGAAAAAATATTTAAGACCATTTTAGATTGGACCGCATCTTACTCAAGGGCCTCAAGATATGAACCGGATACTAGGACAAGTCAGCTTATTGATTTGAACTCTACTGGTAGTTTTATTGTATATAGGTCGGATGATGTAAAACGATTTTTCCAGGAACATGATGACTCAGTCTATGGTTTTTCGCCGTCCTTAACTATTCCCTTTAAGCAGTGGAATGGTCTATCATCTAAATTAAATATTGGAGGGGCTATTACATATCGAGAAAGGGATTCAGAGTCACGGACATTTCTTTGGGATAATGGCAATAGCCTGGGATCAATATCCACAACGCCTGAACCATTAGAAAACCTCCTTTCGCCTGGATTTATTGTCGCACCAGGTGATGAAGATCCAACACACTATTTTATTAAAGAGGCATCAGGCGAGAATGACTACTATACCGGCAAACTGACTATCATAGCGGGTTATGGACAGTTTGATATGCCCATAATTCCCAGATTAAGATTTGTCGGTGGTCTGAGATATGAGTATTCAGATATGGATGTGATAACATATAATCCAATTTTGAAAGAGGAGAAGGATCTAAGTAAAGAACCATTAGAAGAAGATAACATTATGCCCGGTGTAAGTGTCACTTATTCTGCAACAAAGAACACCAATCTAAGATTCGCATACAGTAAAACTGTAGCACGACCCGATTTTAGAGAAGTCACTGAATTTAAGTATTCTCCCATGATATCCTCGGAGGTTTTAATAGGTAATCCAGATCTAGAGCAGTGTGATATACATAATTATGATCTAAGGGTTGAATGGTTCCCTTCTGCATCCGAAATATTAGCTCTATCCCTGTTTTATAAGGACATGGAAAAGCCGATAGAATTGCTTGAGGTCACAGGTACACCAGGTTCAACCACATTGAAGTACCAGAATGCAGAATCTGCTGAAAATATGGGTATTGAGTTTGAGGTTAAGAAAACCTTTAGTTTTATTTCAGATTTATTCAACCTAGAATCATCAAATATTAAAAATATCTTAGGTGATTTATCATTTTCCACGAATATTGCCTTCATCCATTCAAATGTTGATGTTGAGGATATTGAATCCGCAAAGTACACAACAGACGATAGACCCTTGCAGGGACAATCTCCATATGTTCTAAACTCATCGCTTAATTATAACAATGATAATATAGGACTTAACGGCACACTCCTTTACAATATTTACGGAAGGAGGATAGTAAAGGTTGGAACAATTTATGGAACAAATCCGAGGGGTGATATATACGAAGAGCCAGTCGGAAAGCTTGATTTTGTTGCCAAACAAAAGTTGTTTTCAAAGGGCCATTTGAAAATATCCATATCCAATATACTTGATCCTGCAATTGAAATTAGTCAAAAGAGACCAAAAAGCGGGACTAGCTTGGAGAAAAAATTTACCCTTGAATCATATAGAGAGGGACGCAACTATAGTATTAGCTATAGTTATAACTTATAAATAGGGTATCCCTAAATGTTCTATTTTAGTGTTGTTTGAGAATTTTTTTAATCTACATCAGTGATATTTATTGAAAACCGATGTGTTAACAAATTTTAATAAAGGAGGTGATACAAAATCAAATGTAAAAAGCTAGGGCTGCAGACAATTTATTTGCCAAGTCAGCCCTTAGTAAGTTATTAATTGTATGATGCTATATTAGCATAGCAGATTAACAAAATGTCAAGAATAAATTAAGAAATAGAAACAGACTTTAAAAGGAGTGTAATAAACATGACAAGGAAAAAACAATCTTTAATAAATTTTACAAATTTATTTTTAATTTTCTTAATTGGAGCAAGTTTAATACTTGCTAGTTGCAGTGATGATGATGCAGACATTGTGCCGGTAATTCAAACACAAAAAATCCTTGAGGATGGTGATGAATTAAGAAGCGAATCTACCAATGGATTAACAGTCACAGTTCCAGAGGATGCAACAGTCACTCTTGTGGGTCAGGTTAAATTTCATTCCGGAACGACCCTCGTGATTGAGCCTGGCGCTACAATTAAGGGGAATCCGAATTTAACCTCTTATCTCATAATAGATAGGGGTGCAAAAATTGAGGCTATAGGAACAGCAGAAAAACCAATAACTTTCACGAGCGGTAAAGATGAAGGAGAAAGAGGCCAAGAGGACTGGGGCGGGATTGTTATAAATGGTTATGCGGATATTAATAGCGGAGACTCCGCATATGGAGAAGGTGATTCAGGACTTTATGGTGGCAATAATGATGAGGATAACAGCGGAACCATGCAGTATGTAAGAATATATTTTGCAGGTAAAGTCTTAACTGGTACTGATGAACTGAATGGACTTTGTTTACAGGGAGTCGGCTCTGGCACAACTATTGATCATGTACAGATGCACAACTGTAAAGATGATGGGATTGAGATGTTTGGTGGCAATGTAAATCTTAAGTATATTGTAAGCACAGGCAATGGAGATGATCAGATTGACTGCACATTGGGATGGAGGGGCAAGGTCCAATTTGCAGCCTGTGCACCTTTGCCTGGTGGAGATAGCAATTTTGAACATGATAGCAATGAGGTTGATCATAGTGCGACTCCGCAAACAAACGTGACCTATTATAATGTAACATGTGTAAGAGGAGATGGTGATGATGTAAGAGGAGCCAGAATGAGAAGAGGAACAGTAGCAGCTTTCCATAATTCCTACTTTGCTGGCTCACAAGATGACAGGGCTATCTATTCAGAAGATACTGAATCTGAGGTAACAGTTGGGAACTGCCTGATTGAGCAGAATGGAACAGTAGGATACACAGAGGATGGAGGAACAGTTACAGCATCAGACTTGACTGTTGATAATGCCCCTGCAACCCCTTATATTGATCTATCAAATTTTGCAACCTTTGCAGCCCTAGAATCAGCCGGCGCATCAGCTTTTGTGCCTCAATCTGGAGCCACTAATGCTAATGTTGCAGCAGCCATACCGCCTAACGATGGATTTTTTGACACTTCAGCAACTTTTCTAGGTGCTGTTGAAGATTCTTCCAACAATTGGATAAGCGGTTGGACTTCTTTCCCTGCAGATTAGATATCAATACCCCACCAGGGATGGCAGTCCTGCCATCCCTAACCTTACAATTATAGACAAATCAGGATAAACAGATGATAAAAATATTTATATTATTCCTAGTAATTTTTATGAATTCATGTTCAACTAAGTGCGAGTTTGATTCCCTAGAAAAATTAGTCTCAGCAGTAGTTGAACATATAAACAAGGGTGAAAAAAATGAGTTATTAAGTATTTTAATAACATCAGATGAATATGTAGAATCAATTCACCCATACACAAAGGAGGGTAAAGAAAAAAATGCTTTGCCCGCAAGGGATTTCTGGGATATTTTTATTGGATTTAGACGCAAACATATAGCCTTGGATGTGATAAAAAAATATCAAAGTCGAATAATTGAGTTGAAATCAATTGGGAAATCGGATACTATAACAGATACTGGAGAATTTAAGATACTAAAAAAGATACCAGTTACGTTAACAATAGCCAATTATGATGGTACAACAAGGGATGTGGTAGATGATAAAATTTTTGGGGCTGTTGTTGAAAGAAACAATAAGTATGAATTGTTAAATATATTCAGATAGCCCATACATCGTTTAGGGAATCGAAATTATATAATTGGACATCGAAGAAAATAACTAAACCGGGTATCTATCCTTCGCAAATCAAATTATAGTCCACATTTTAGATTTGCAGGCACTGCGATGTCAATTTTTTTGGGCTTTGCGAGATTCAGGTTTTTCATAATTTCTACAAATTCATTTTCACTTATCCCATCGCGCAGTCTGGCGTTGTAAGCTTTTTCTTCTCCAATTGTGGTGACCATTCTGCCATTATAATCGTGAGCAGGGTAAATGAGTGTGTCTTTATCTAAAACAAATAACTTATCCCTTACGCTATGATACAACTTCCTTGAATCACCCTGTTGAAAATCGGTTCTTCCACACCCGCGATAGAGTACAGCATCTCCGGTAAAGATCATGTTGTCAATATGAAAGGTTGTGCAGGAGTCAGTATGGCCTGGGGTTGAAATAGCCTTCACAATATGGCTTCCAAAACTCAGGGATTCTCCATCGCTAATGCCGATATCGTAACTCTTTACATTCGCGCCGCTTCCGATTACTGTTTCACAGCCAAACATCTGTTTTAACTTCCCGGCTCCGGTAATGTGGTCAGCATGGATGTGAGTATCCATTATATATTTGATGTTAATCCCTAATTCTTTAATAATACCTGAATCCCTATCCACATTTTCTATCACCGTATCGATGATTATGCCATCCTTGCTCTTATCATCAGTAAGAAGATAAGTATAAGTTGAGGACTCGCCCTTAATGTCAAATAGTTGTCTAAAAAACATAGAAAACCTCCTTTATAAGTTTACCAATTAAAATGATGTGTTTTATATTAAGCAATCATTTCATCACTTAATACCTATAAATAAAAGAAATAAATTATACCTATGCTAACAAACATGAAGAGTAGGGTCATAATGCTACCAGATTTGATATAATCCCTGTTTCTATAACCTCCAGGCCCCATTAGAAAGGCATTTACTTGATGAGTTGGAAGGATAAAGGAGTTGGAAGCCATAACCGCCACAAGAAGACCCAAAGCGGATGAATTAATATCTATCATTTTACCCATAATAACAACCAATGGTACCAGAAGCACGGTGGCTGCAATATTTGACATGAAAAGGGTAAAGAGGGTGGCTAAAAGTGCGATAACCAAAAGGATGATGATTGGATGAGAGTTCGCAAAAAAACCTATCATATTCTCTGCAACATATTTTGAGGCGCCTGTATTATCCATTGCAAATCCCAAGGGGATGAGCCCTGCCAAGAGAAAGATGGTGCGCCAGTCTATAGATTTATAGGCCTCGTCAATTTTTACTACCCTTGTCAGTATCATAAAGAGTGCTCCACTGAAGAGGCTTAATGATAACTGAAATCCATTTAAGGCAAGGATAATGGCGCCGATAAAACCTATGACCGCTAATAACGGCCTTCCTCTATCATCATTAAGCTCTCTAATTGGTGTTAGGATGATGAGTTCTTTCCCGCATTTGAGTCTCCAAAGCCTTTCCAGATGACCATGAACGATCAGGATATCACCAGCCTCAAGTCTTCTTTCAGAGAAATCGGTGTCAGTGGTTTGACAATACCCTTGCAGTATAACAGGTTCAACCTCAAAATTTTTTCTAAAGGCATACTCCTTAATAGTCCTATTAACAAGTCCGGAATAAGGTGGGATAATGGCCTGGGCATAACTAAATTGCTCCCTTATTTCCTCTAGTCGTTTATCTGTAACCTGACTTAGAGAGTAATCAGAGACAAATCTTTTAATATTTTCTTTGTTGCCGCTGAGAAATAAAACCTCATCTCCCTTGAAATTGTAGTTTCGCCAGGGAGAGTAGAGGATATCATTGTTTCTGGATAGAGCGATTACATGGAGATGATATTTGCTCCACAGGTTCAGGTCTTGTAGAATTATTGATTCAAGGTTCCCCTTAACAGGATAAATATCTTCAGATAGATTCCATTCTTTAATTAATTCGCTTTGATCATCTTTATCTTCTTTTTTGATGGTTTCAGGCAAAACCCATCTTCCAAGGATCAAAAAGTAAAGAATGCCTGTTGCCAATAGTGAAAGCCCTAACGGAGTGACATCAAAGATTCCAAATCCCTGTACGCCGCTTCTCTTCAAAAGGTCATTTAGTATAATAAGTGGCCCTGATCCAAAGAGCGTAAGTGTCCCGCCTAAAATTGCACTAAATCCAATGGGCATTAAAATTTTGGAGGGAGATATTCTTATTCTTTTGCTGATTTTAATAATAGCGGGAAGAAATAGGGCGGTTGCGCCAATATTCTGAATAAAGGCGCTAAGAATACCTACAGTTGAAGCAATAATGGTTAATAATTTCCTCTCACTAGTCCCAGCAATTCTTATGATTGGAGAAGTGATATAATTCATGACCCCTGACTTATCTATTCCATATCCAAGTATCATTATTCCCATAATTGAGATAACCGCATTGCTGGATAGACCAGTAAAACTATCCTTTGGAGATATAAGCCCCAGCCAGGGTAGGGCAATCATTACAAGCAATGCAACAACATCAACCCTCAGTTTTTCGGTTACGAAAAGAATGATAGTAATAAAGAGTACAGAAAGAACTAGCGTTATTTCAAAGGTCATAATATATCCACAATTCTAACTTTTTCAATATCAAGAAGGCCATTCTAAAACATTCAAAATTTTGGATTGTAAGTCAGCTTATAAATTTTTGTTACATAACTCCCTGTGGGCAAATAATAATGTTATCTAAACCGATTTCGCTGGTTGATGAAAAGATATCAAAGACCTAGTAACAATTTTAGGAATAGGGAGATTATACTAAGTAATTCGATAATTTACTGCAATGCCTTTTCCATAACTGAATTAATTCTCTTAACAAAGAAAGCAGGTTCCTTAATCTCTACCCCCTCTACGAGTAATGCCTGCTCAAGTAAGATACGTGTTATATCCCCAAAAAGGGTTGAATCTTCAATATCCGCTAATTTTTTAACGATTTCATGATTTGGATTTATCTCTAAAATCGGTTTAATCTCTGGTATACTCCCCCTGCCCATTGATTTTAAAAGCCCCTGCATCTGAACAGAAGGATCATCCTTGTCAACAACAATGCATGACGGAGAATCACTAAGTCGCGTGCTAGCTTTTACGTCCTTAACTTCATCACCAAGCGTTTCCT
Source organism: Spirochaetota bacterium (assembly GCA_034190085.1). NCBI lineage: Bacteria > Pseudomonadati > Spirochaetota > Spirochaetota bacterium. The sequence continues at coordinate 101,100 of JAXHTS010000007.1, read as the reverse complement.
TCATCCGTTTTATAATCGGTTCAATCTGTTTTTCTTCCTCCTTCTCCTCTTCTGACTTGAGATCCTCAGCCGCATCGCTCTTGTTAATCGATTTGAATTCAAGATCCTTATATCTTCCAATAGTAGGCATCACAATTTCATCTAACCGGTCATCCATTATGAACACTTCTACATCCTTATCGTTATACATCTCAAGAAGAGGCGAATTCCTCAAATTATTCTCATTCTCACCAGTAATATAATAGATAGCGTTCTGGTCAGATTTCATCCTGTCCTTATACTCGCTAAGGCTGGTATAACCATCCACTTTAGTGGATTTGAATCTTACTAATTCCAAGAGGGCTTCTCTGTTTTCAAAATCCTGATACAATCCTTCTTTCAGGGTTATGCCAAATTCCTTTATGAATATATCATATTGTTCCCTATCATCGGAAAGCTTTCTTAACTCATCCAAAAGCTTCTTAACCGATGACGACTTAATCTTAGCTAATATCCGATTCTTCTGTAATATCTCCCTGCTCACATTCAGCGGCAGATCCTCTGAATCTATAATCCCACGAACAAAGCGCAAATAAACAGGCAATAGATCCTTATCATCGTCAGTGATGAAAACCCGCTTTACATAGAGCTTTACGCCTGGTCTATAATCCGCATTGAATAGGTCAAAAGGGGCTGTTTGGGGAATATAAAAGAGTGTTGTATAATCTAAAGTTCCCTCTGCTTGAGTATGAACATACAACAATGGATCCTCTCTCTCGTGTGAGATCGTTTTATAGAATTCATTATAATCCTCTTCCTTGAGTTCCCTCTTTGGCCTTTTCCAGAGGGCTGAGGCATCATTTATCTGATCAGTTTTCTGTTCCTTGATCTCCTTCCGATCATCGCCCTCCCCTTCATATCGGCTATCCTCATAATGCAGGTAGATTGGAAAAGGGATATGGTTTGAATATTTCTTGATGATATTTTCGATTGACCAACGATTTGTAAACTCCTTCCCTTCCTCATTTAGTGAAAGCGCGATAGTTGTGCCAGCGACATCCCTCTCTGCATCAACAATCTCATATTCACCCTTCCCATCGCTAATCCATTTGTAAGCCTTCTCCTCTCCAGCCTTCCTGCTTATGATCTCGACCTTTTCAGCAACCATAAATGATGAATAGAATCCAACCCCGAATTGTCCAATAAGATTTGAGTCCTTTTTGTTATCCCCAGTAAGATGCTCAACAAATTTCCTTGTTCCTGAGTTAGCTATAGTTCCTATCTGCTCTATGAGATCTTCTTCATTCATACCTATACCGCTATCGCTAACAGTCAATGTGCTGTTCTTGCTATCAAAATAGATATCAATCCGTGGATCAAAGGAAAGCTTCTTGTATTCCTCTTCAGTGAGCGTAAGATACTTAAGCTTATCCAAGGCATCTGAGGCATTTGAAACCAACTCTCTCAAGAATATTTCCTTATGAGAATAGAGGGAGTGAATGATGATATGAAGCAATTGGTTTACTTCTGTTTCAAACTTTCGTGTTGTCATTTTCTAATCCTTTCCTTTTAATAGTATTGATATGTGTAAAGATATTAAATATTATTAAGGTTATCTGAAACCGTAAAACTGTATCTTATAAAAAAGAGATACATATCTCTTTAATCTTTGCAAAGATAACAGTAATAAATGATAAATATCTATCAAAATGAATATCTGATCCTACAAGCAAAAACTGCTTTCAATGTAATCTTATTTACTGTTAAATGACTTAAATTATCTGAAATCAGTCTTAATCTTTGAGGTTATAACCTATTGCAGGCACGCCTTATAAAAATTATAAGGCTTCCACTTTAGTAATAGTGGTTTTTCATCTATCATGATAAATCCTGTATGTCAAGATATTTGCCTTCCAAGAATAATTTTTTATAAATATTTGGATGGTATTTATTCATCAATGTATGAGTTATTTTTAAATAATAATTGTTGATTTATATCCCGATAATATTGTTAAAATTGGTTTTCTTATATAATATTTTAAATTATCCCCTATGGGCAGGGAATCTAATTGTATATATTTAGTTGAGAATACTCCTCCTTGTTGCGATAGTGATATCAATAATTACTCATAATCAGTATATAAGTAAATAATTATTTAAAGAGGGTTACCATGAAAAACAATCTCATCAAAACAGTATGTCCTATTATTATTTTTCCCTTCGTCTTAATAGAGTCTATCTCAGGTGAATCGCAGAATACCAATAAGGTGAGTAGTATTTATGAGAAGGAGCTAATGCATGTTTATAAGAGAATAAGGACTGTCACTGATAAGTTGAAGGCTCCTTATTACTTTAATAAAAAAACAGGTAAAGTTGATAAGGTATTGACTTTCTCCATATTCTTGAAATCACTGAGTAATATAGAGTATTATGGCGGGGAAATGATTCGAGAACAATTAAAATGTAAAATGAAATTTAGTGATAATGATAAGTTGGGATTGATCATTTTTGCTGGGATCAGGATAAAAGAGAAGAGCGGTTTGAGGCAGATTAGAAACATTATCAATGACAACCCATTATCCGAGAATATAGATAATCTTAAAATGGAGTTTAAGGACTATGATTTTGAGAAGATGCCTGATGGCGATAATGATGCTTTAAAGGTAAGCAGGGTGGGTGATGTTGAGGATGTGCAGACGAAGTTGAAGATTGCTAATATTTATGTTAAATGGCTTGAGGATGTTGAATATCGTTTATGGAAGATAAGCACGAATGCTCTCATGAGGTTGAAATACAAGGATTTACATGTATTCGATCTTTAAGAATAAGTTGGAATATATCAATATGCAAAAGATCATATTGAGGGTAATGCCCTTATCTCAGTTATTGGAGGGTGATAAGGATATATGTTATTTGATTTTGTTATTGAATAATTTTACTGGGAGATCAAATTTTGCAGGATAGCATTGAGGAGCGATAGGTGCAAATATTGAATATAGCGACATCATTATTAGCATCAATCTTGCTAATATTATTGACAATTTTTGTGCTAATTAAGGATTGGCGCGATCAGGTGCATAGGTATTATGCTTTTGTTTCGATGTCAGCCTTTGGGATCCTTATTACCATGTTCCTTGCCTATGTCTATCCTTCCTCTCAATATCTCACCCAGATAAATAGATTTTCTCAAATGTCAACGACTCTCCTATTCTCATCTATTCTAACAATGTCTTTGGTTTTCCCTAAGGGTGTGAAAAAAATCCCTATCCTCTATACCCTGCTTATTCTCCTCCCAGCATTTGCTATCTCTTTTGTCACGGCTTTTACAGATTTAACTATCACAAGGGCATATTTTGAGAATGGCTCCATAGTAAGGGATTATAGGCCTGGTTATACAGCATATATGGTTGTTGCTTTTATATATCTCTTATTGGGAACAGCGAATTTTATTAGAAAGTACTTTAAGACTGATGTGGAGGTATACAGGCTGCAGATCCAATACGTCTTTATTATCACCTCCACAGCGATTATCCTGGCTGCGATATGTTCAATTATTATGCCAAAATTTTTTAATTACAGCGAGCTATATGTTTTTGGGGCTTCTATTGCCGCATTCCTGGGTGTTGGATCATTCTTCTATTCAGTAGTAACATCAAATTTAATGGATATTACAACGGTTTTACATAAAACCGCTATGCACCTTACGCTCTCAGCCATAATAATTGCCCCGGTATATGGCATTGTTAGAGTCTATAGTATGAAATGGGGATATTTTACAAATATTCCCACCCTAATCTATGCAGGCATCATAGCAATACTCTTTGTCCTTTTTTATATATATATCCAGCCGATAATTGATAGATTATTTAAGAGAAAACAATATGAATTTGAGAATGTATTGAATAATTTTTTACAAAGGGTTGAAGGTATAAAGGATTTCAGGAGCGTAATTCAGCAGATAACAGATACCCTCAATGACGCGCTCTTTCTGAATACTGCCTACTTTGTTATGTTAAATGATGAAGAAAAAAAATATGAATTATATTACCTGAAGGGTGATGATACTGACATCGATTCCATAGACAGATACTCAGTTATTATTGAGTGGTTCATGCAGAATCATAGGATAATTGATATTGATAGGGTATATATTGATGATAAAAGCTTTGGTGAGATTCGTGAATATGTTGTAGATTTCTTTATCAATAATAGTATTAAAGTAATCCTACCAATTTATCATGATGGGAGGGTATTAGGACTATTTTGTCTAGGGGCAAAGAATAATCTTTCATCCTTTAAGACCAATGAATTAGAGAGACTTCAATACTTCCAGAGGGAGAGCAACATTATCATCTCAAATGCATATTTATATGAGGAATCAAAGCGGGAACAAATCATCAGCAGGGCTGTAGGTCTATCCTCTGATATCCTATCCAGGGCTGTGCCAGTATCCCTTCCCAGCCTAAGGGGGATAAAGATTGGCGCCTTCTATATCCCTAGCCACAGGGAGGGTATGGATTATTTTGATTTCATCGAGCCAAGCAATAATGGTTTGGGTGTGATTGCCACCGGCATCTCTGGCGTTGGGGTGGGCAGCGCAATCTACTCGGTTATTCTGAGATCAGCCTTTCACTCATGTATGGCAGAAGCCCATTCAACATTCACTGTAATGCGCAGTCTGAACAATGTTTTATATGAATATTCAGGAGGGAAGGGGAAATTCGTTACAGCGTATTACTATTATTATGATGTAGAATCAAGGAGACTCATGTATACCAATGCAGGCTTTTCTCCCCTTGAGATCTTTGGGATTGAGAGGGGTGACTTTAATTCCTGCGATACTGAAGGCATTCCCTTAGGTTATGAGAAGGGAACGACCTTTGGTATGGGAAGGATAAGCCTGATTAGAGGAGATATAGGTGTTCTATATTCAAGGGCGCTGGTTGAATCCCTAAACCAAAGGGGCGAGAGGTTTGAATTAGCTCAGCTTCGGGGTATAATTAAGGAGAACAGAAGAAGCACACCTACAGAGATTGTTGAAATAATAAAAGAGAGGTTCGCCTCTTTTATGAGGTTCTCTCCTTTGAAATCGGATGTTGTGGTTATTGTATTGAAGATAATGTAGATGAGATAATCCTTTAAGGGGTTCACCCGGAAGAATGCTATAAGGGTGGGGTAATGAATTCAATAGTGAATATTTTTGTTTTTTCAATCTATTTAAAATGTAGAAACTGAGATAATGATGAATATTAGCAGCAAATAAGGAGAAGTATATCGATGAAGAAGAAAATTTTAATAAGCGACAAGTTGGCACAAGAGGGAATTGAACTTTTGCAAAAGCATAGTGATTTTGAAGTTATAAATAAACCTGGACTGTCACCAGAGGGGTTGCTTGTAGAAATAGCTGATGCCTATGGATTAATAATTCGGTCCGCAACCATGGTTACAGATGATGTAATAAGATCTGCTGATAGATTACAGGTAATTGCTAGGGCAGGGGTTGGCTTGGACAATGTCGATATTGAGAGGGCGACTGAGAAGGGTATAGTTGTAATGAATACTCCCGGGGGGAACACCATATCAACAGCGGAGCATGCGATTGCATTGATGTTTTCAATAGCCAGAAGGGTTCCCCTGGCTGATTCTTCAATGAAGAGGGGGGCATGGGAAAAGAAGCTCTTTAGGGGGACTGAGCTTCGCGGCAAGACTGTGGGTGTAATCGGGTTGGGGAGAATAGGCTTGGAGGTGGCAAAGAGATGCAAGGGATTATCGATGAGGGTCGTTGGATATGATCCCTATATGTCTAGCGATAAGTTATCCGATTATGATATTGAGGCTAAAGAACCGGATGAGATCTGGAAGGAGGCTGATTTCATTACCGTCCATACACCCTTAACTGATCAGACAAGGGATATGGTTACCAGGAGGGAGATTGAGATGATGAAGCCCACTGTTAGACTGATAAATTGCGCAAGGGGCGGAATATACAATGAGAATGATTTGTATGAAGCCCTTAAGGAGAGGAGGATCGCAGGCGCGGCGTTGGATGTCTTTACAGAGGAGCCGCCAAAGACGCTGAAACCATTTCATGAGTTGGACAATGTCATTCTTACACCTCACCTGGGGGCGTCGACTGACGAGGCTCAGGTTTCAGTGGCCATTGAGGCTGCGGAAAATGTGGCTGAATTCTTGCTCACTGGCATTGCCAGAAACAGCGTTAATTTCCCTTCCCTGGATATTAACGAATACAATTTCCTGAAGCCCTATATTGAGCTGATTGAAAGGATGGGATCATTTCAGGGATCCGTGATGAATGGGAAGGTGGAGGAGGTAAATATCTATTATTCCGGGGATTTTCAGAATTCAAACATTGCCCCGCTTACATCAGCCTATATTAAGGGCATGATGTCCCCATATATTGATTTCAATATCAACTTTGTGAATGCCTCAGTAATAGCAAAGGAGAGGGGAATTAAGATACAGATAGGGGAGGATACAACATCAAGGGATTATTCTCATCTCATCAGGGTTAAGGTGGTTGGGCAGGAGGGTGTAAATGAGTTATGGGGAACGATACTGGCCCGAAATGTACGCTTTGTCAGGTTTGATGATTATCTGGTTGATTTTGTTCCATCGGGCCGCATGCTGGTTTTACACAATAATGATGTTCCCAATGTAATTGGCTCCATTGGAACATTTCTGGGAGACAACGGAATAAACATAGCGAACCTGCACCTATCCAGGGCTAAGAAGGGAGGCAGAGCGCTTGTGATTGTTGGGGTGGATGATGAATTGAACCCTGAGCTTTTGGATAAGATGAAGGGCCTCCCTGAGATCATTGATTTGAAGTACATCAATCTCTGCATAGGTTGAGCCATATAATTAGAGATTCATACGAGGGGATTAGTTATGGATGCAAATTTTATCCCAACGGTTTTTTTTACACTCTTCTTTGTAGTGGATCCCCTTGGCCTAATACCGGCTTTTATCATATACCTCTCCGGTTATGAATCCAGACGACAGAGGTTGATCATTCTTAGGGCAACAGGCGTCGCGGCCTCAGTGTCTGTATTTTTTGTTCTATTCGGGAAGGTTTTTCTCAATTTTCTCGGGATTACACCGGCTTCCTTTCTCTTTGCCGGCGGAATATTGTTATTCCTCATTTCAATGGATATGCTCTTTGCCAGGCCTACGAGGACAAAGGTCTCAAAGGAGGATATTGAATCCCCGGGGGGAGGGGATACATCGGTCTTCCCCCTGGCAATCCCCATGCTCTGCGGACCAGGGAACATCGCCGCCCTCTTGATGTTCAGCTCCCAGGCAGACGGAGATACAGGGAAAATAATCACCATCGTTACTATTTCAGTGATAATGTTCATTATCGCTGGGATTGTTATGTTCTTCTCAGTATTTATTGAGCGCCTGCTTGGAGAGACTGGACTATCGGTCATCCAGCGAATTATGGGTCTTATACTATCCGCAATGGCTGTTCAGTTTATCATAAATGGATTGAACCAGATTGGGATTATAAGCCTCTCGAATTTGAGATAATCCTCGCTCTTATATCGGCTCGGGTAAAGATGCGCAAATCAACATCAAGGATGGAGAAGATCCAAAGGCTCGTGGTTAGGAGGGTCTATTATTCAGTATCATGGAAATAATTGTAGACTATTTTAGCTGTTTTAACGCCAATGCCGGGCACGTTAATAAGCTCCTCTAATGAGGAGTTCTTCACATTCTCCAGGCTCTTCAGATTTTGGAGGAGAAGATTCTTCTTCTTCTCTCCGATCATCGGTATCTCATCAAAGGCTGATTCTCTCATGCCCTTGCTCCTCAGCGTCCTATGATACTCAATAGCAAACCGGTGAGCCTCGTCCCTGATGTTTTGAATTATCCTCAATGCAGGAGAGCCTTTCTGTAATCTAATAGGCTCCTCTGATATATCAGTGTAAATCTCCTCAAAGCGCTTGGCAATGGAGATGATCCTTATATCGACCTCAAGGGAATTGGCTGCTTCATAGGCCCTGGCTAGTTGTGTTTTGCCTCCATCGATTATGATAAGATCAGGCAGGTCAAGGGTTTCGTTGATGAGCATCTGCAATCTTCTCCCCACCACCTCATGTATCATGCCAGGATCATTGGATGAATCATAGGCCCTGATCCTGTACCTCCGATAACCGCTCTTGTCCGGAACACCGTCAATGAATCGGGACATTGAGCCAACAGCGAATTTTCCCTGAATATTGGATATGTCAAAGCATTCTAACACCCTCGGCAGTGACTCTAGGCTCAGCATCTCCTTCATCTCGGTAAGACCCCTGTTCTTATCCGACCGCTCTCTATGGGATTCCCTCTCAGCGACAATAATGTCAAGGTTTTTCTTCATCATGTTTATTATAGCCCTGTCGTTGTTCGATGTTGGGGTAAAAATCCGCACATTCTGACAGGCTATCCTCGTCAGACACTCCTCTAATGTGGCCCTATCCTCTGACTGATGAGAAGCGGTGATCCTTGAGGGTGGCTCCTTCCGTTGGTAATACTCCAGAATGAAGGATTTTATTATATCTCCAGGCGCATGGTATTGGACGTTTTCAAAGATAGAAATTTTTCTTCCAACCAACACCCCCTTGCGGAATTCGAATAGGAGCATTACAGCCTCGTCTCCTTGGGTTGATATGCAGACATAGTCCTGATCCATGCCAATGGGCGCATATACCTTCTGTTTCTCGGTTACCGCATGAATATTATTGATCATATCCCTTATATCCGCCGCTGATTCATACTCCATCCTTTTTGAATGATCAGTCATCATTCTTTGCAGGTTATTAACAACCGGCTCGATCTCTCCATCCAGGAACCTTATGGCATTATCGATGATCTCGAGATATTCCTTTCTGGAAATTATTCCCTGGCACACGCCGGAGCATCTCTTCATCTGGTGGTTAAGGCAGGGCCTTTCTTCTTTCTTTATGGGGAGTTCCTTTTTGCAGGTCTTTAATTTGAATGTGATGTTCATCATTGATACTATTTTTCTGGCGGCATTGGAATCGGTGTAAGGGCCGAAGTACCTGTCTCCATTTTCGATTAATCTACGAGTATAGATTACCCTTGGATACTCCTCGCTCAGTGTCACAGCGATGTAGGGATACCGCTTATCATCCTTGAGCCTGATATTATATTTGGGCTTGTGGCTCTTTATCAGGGTGCTCTCAAGGATCAGGGCCTCAACCTCTGAGTCCGTTACTATAAATTCGATGTCATGAATATTCTTCACTAAAACCGCGGTCTTTGGATTATCATCGGATTTCCGGAAATAGGAAGAGACTCGTTTCTTTAGGCTTGAGGCCTTGCCTATGTATATAATGCCGTCCAGCTTGTCCTTCATGAGATAAACGCCGATCTCATTGGGCAGGGCAGCGATCTTATTCTGCAGATCAATTGGCGAATTCTTCATCTCTTCTCTGTAATAACCCTACCTTTTCAATATATTTTAGTGTGAGTTCATGATCCGGATTAAACTCCATCGCCTTTCGGAAGGAGAGGAGGGCGTTATTATAATCCCTATTCTTTGCATAGGCCACTCCCAGATTGAAGAGGGATGCGAAACCTTCAGGTTTCAGTATAGTGAGCGTCTTAAAGATCGCTATAGCGTCATCTATCCTCTTCTCCTTAATAAAGGCCACCCCATAACTAAAGGCTTCGCTCAGGGGATCACTATGCTCAATATCCTCTGTTGACTTCTCCTTTTCTGTCAATTCCTTGAGCTTGACAATGAGGTTATTAAATGAGAGGGCGATCTCGCTAAAGTCCTCATCGATTGTCGGATTAAGCTGCACATCCAGCTTCCCATCCGCAGCATCCTTAATATGCTGCGACAGCCCCTTTATAAAGAGAGACAAATTATGAGTAAAGAGAAAGGTTATGATGAAGGCGATGACGATTATTATTGCGGATATGATAATTATGTATCTATTTGTCTTGTTCAATGTTGTATAATATTCGTTTATAGAGTTCATGGTCATTGAAGTGGAGACGATGAACTCTATGACCAGGGTTTTATTCCTGATTTTAAAGGGATGGTAGACGTTTCTCCAGTATAGTCCGTTGGATGAATATATCTTCTCGTCAGCGATTTCTCCGAACATCCCCTTTTGTAAATAATTGATCGCCCGGTCCTCTTTCACCCTCTGTCTCCCCTTTATCCCAATATCAAAGGCTGGATTATTTGCGATCTTTTTGATCATCTTAAAGTAGGCTTCATCCTCGCTTTGAGAGAAGATGAGGATATACAATAAATTCTCATCCCCGGAGCAATATCCCTTCAGTTTGCTGGAAAGGGCCTTTAGGCTTTTGATGTTGTCATCGGCCAATCTATCGATTATTAAGCCCGTCTTTTCCAATAAAAGATGCTCATTATTCCTTAATGTTGTCTCCCTCAAGAGCCTTGAATTTTTCTTCAGGATATAGTGGAAGGAGAGTGATGAAATTATTATCAACAGCGAATAGAGAAGAGCGATGTTGAAGACGTATTTCGTTGAACTTCTTATACCCTTTGACATCTGTATTTCCTTTTATATAAATGCTGTAATGGCGATGGCGATTAGATGCCTCATAACGTTAGTTGCATCCATTGGCTCTCGTCTATGCGACTATCCTTCCATCGATCTATTAATAGAATTTTTCAAAATGCTGATAGAATTTACAGGATCAGTGCCGTATATTTCCAGGACAACGGGGCCACGGAAGTCCAGTTCCCTCAACATGCGGATTATGGCATCAAGGTCAATTATTCCGGAACCGAGTTCCTTATGATCATCAATAACCGTGACACGCCTCTCATATCGTCTCTTTGACACATCATGCATGTGGACATGGCTGACGCGGCATCCGTAATTTTGGATAAAATCCTCTATTTCTTCATTTCGAAGCAGAATATGCCCCACATCCATGCAGACGCGCGCGTTGAATTCTTTTACCAGCGGGTATATTTTACTAAAGGATATATATTCGAGATTTTCGATGCATAGCTTCCCGGCTGGTATAAACTCGGTTATCTGAGCCAAGCTCTCTGCGGCATAATCAAGATATGCCGCGGAAACGGCGTCCCCGCGAACCCCAAGCTCAGCTAACTCCTCAAGCAGTCCGGAAATGTGGAGTATATAATTAACCGGGGCTAAGGGAGAGCACTGATCAACAATGTGTTTAACAACCTCAATGGATGCCCTTCGAATGGGGTCAATGCTGGTAGTGAAGTTGACCCCTCCAAGAAAGGGAAGATGCACAGAGAAGGAGACTCCATCATCCTCGTGAAGCCCCCTCAACCCGACTGATGCCTCCTGGCTGAATTTTTTCTGAAATGGACGGGGAAGGGCGGCAATGGCCTCCCCGTTTATCTCAATGTGATCCGCCCCCGCCTTCACCAGCCTTTTAGCCTCCGTGGTAAGCGACCGCTCGTCATCTGAGCTAAGGAATGCCTCCGCAATCCTTCTCGGTTCGATTATCGTGCCAACCCTCATATCGCTCCTGCCGCTATTCTCAACACGCATTCTAAATATCTTTACCTATCCGGATGGCTATCCCCCTGGGGATATCCGCTTTCCCCTGTGTCCGGATGGCTATCCCTCTGGGGATAACCGGAATCCCATGTGTCCGGGTGATTCAGCGGAAGAGGCGAATAACAGCCCTATGAAAAATCCTATTCCCCTGATCCCCTGATCCCCCTGGAGGGTTCCCTCCCTATTTCATTGCGCAGATTTCTGAGCCTCCTAGAAAGGGCGTCCTTCTTCCCCAAGGCGCCGATTATCAACTCTACTATGTCCGAGGCCTTCTGATATGCCTCTGAAGTGGCCATCTGTGAAGTCTCAGTGGCCCTTCTCGCCTCAGTTTGAGCCTTCAATTGTTTCTCCTCTGCGGAGAATGCGTCGTCAATAAGCCCGCTCAACTCATCAGATTTGGGTTTAATGTCAACCCCCGCATCCTGAAGCGCAGCGGCATTTGAGTTGAGAATATCCAAAAGCCTCTTGGAAAACTCGCGCTTTGTTGTTTCTGTTAACCTTGCCATATCTATCACCCCTATCTATAATGTGGATTATCGATAGATCGAATACAGACAATGCTGTATCTGGGACAGATAATGTAAAACCTCCCTTAAAACTATCCTTCAACTATAAGAAATCCAGAATTTATTATCAACAACAAAATGATATTGCTGATCAATGTGATCCTGGTTACCGAAATGAAATAGATATTCTGACGGATGGTGGTAGTTGAAGGGTGTTAGGATTTAATTAAAACTAAATTTTGATTAAAAATTGACATTTATTTTTTTGGGGTTTATAATATGTTGTAACTAATACATCGAATCATGTGCTTATTTATCCTTATTGCAATGAAATGTTATTTGCTAATTATAAATTTTTTTGGAGGGTGTTTCTTATTCGGAGGTAAATTATGAAGAGTCAACATGATTTTCCAAGTTTGAATCAAAAGCAAGCTGATGGAATTCGGCCAGGCGGAAAACCATATAGGGTATTGGTAGTGGAGGATAAGGAATTTCACAGAAAGCAGATAGCGCAGATACTGGAGTCTGAGGAATATGAGATTGCCGCCACTGCCTCAAACGGCAAGGAGGCGCTTGATATGCTAGACAAGAATCTGAAGGATATTGATCTCATTACAACCAATCTGGATATGCCGATCCTTGATGGCTATGCCCTGCTCTATGAACTTGGGCAGAAGAATCTAAAGTTAAAGACCGTCTTTATCAGCGATGATACAACAAAGGGGGTTCTTGAAGATTTATTGGGGATGGGAGCGGCTGGCTTTATATTAAAGCCGATCAACAGGGATAGAATCCTAAAAAGAATAAAAACAATCCTGCAAAAAGGGGAGTAACCCTTGCCTAAGAGTGGATAGTTCCCACTGCATCCCTAGATCAGATGGTTCTGATGGTGATTTGCCGTCCTTTTAGGTATTCCTTCACCTCTTGAATGGATATTTCCCTGAAGTGAAATATTGACGCGGCCAAAACCGCATCAGCCTTTCCGATAGTGAGTCCCTCATACAAGTGTTCCATTGTCCCAACACCCCCTGAAGCGATTAAGGGGAGTGGCATTGACTCTGCCACCCTTTGCGTCAGTTCAAGGTCATACCCAGCCCTTGTTCCATCCTTGTCCATGCTGGTTAACAGTATCTCCCCGGCGCCCAGTTCGTATGCCCTCTTGGCCCATTGAAGAACATCAACATCTGTGGGTGTTCTTCCGCCATGAAGATAGACGTCCCAGCTACCCTTGTCGTTTCTCTTCGCGTCAATGGCGATCACAATGCACTGGGATCCAAAACGATTTGAACAATCGCTAATAATCTCAGGATTTAACACCGCCGCTGTATTGATTGAAACCTTATCAGCGCCGTTCCCTAGTATTAGGCGGACATCATCAACGCTCCTGATGCCCCCTCCAACAGTAAAGGGGATATTAACGGTTTCCGCTACATCCTTTACCATCCTTAGAATAATCTCCCTCCTGTCCGAGGATGCGGTAATATCGAGAAACACCAGTTCGTCAGCGCCCTCCTCATCATAATATTTGCCATTTTCCACAGGGTCGCCGGCATCCCTTAAATTTACAAAGTTTACCCCTTTGACTACACGCCCATCCTTGACATCAAGGCAGGGAATTATTCGTTTAGCAAGCATTCAGATAACCTCTTTAGGCTGTGATAGTGTTAAAGTAATAGTGAAGAGGAAGATTAAATTCCGGTCAATCAGATTAGTCAAGTCAGATTATAAATATATTCCTTGTAGTCTATCTCAGCCAGGTTGATGGGGGGATCAATCGCTGTGATCCCTCTCTTCATCCTCGTCAGGGGCTAGGCTGACGCCCTCCTGAATGTCGCCCCCACTCTCCCTTTTGATCCAATCCATAAACACCAGCAGACTGAGGAATAGGGGGGGGTGAATGAAGGATATTGAGAAAAATCTGAAGGCAAAGATGTTCTCATCAGGCGACAGTGTGTGAAAGGGGATAAAGAAACCGGCGATTATGATGTTTGGTATCATTAGGAGCGACAGCAAGGGCAGAAAGGTGGCAAGGGGATGCCTTTTATCAAAGAGTATAGGATTATCAAAGGATAGAGTATAATAAAAGGCGATAGCAGATAGAGATAATAAATATATTGCGATGGATATATCGTAAACATTTCGGGAGTTGATCAGATCCATGGAGAATCCCATGAGCAGCGGCAGAAGGGAGCTGAGGATTAAGAGCAGGGGAATGCCGGATTCCGTCTTGTAGATTGCCCATATAATGAATAGGATAAAAAGAATAATCGCAATAATTCTCTGATTCATTAGGATATTATCTATATACCTTCCCTTATAATCCAGTATCCTCTCTGTCAGTTCTTTATCATGGTTTGTTATCGATTCCATCAGGTCCTTGTTCATTATAAAGCTTCTGGCTTCAATACCCTCCATCACCTCAATTATCTTCTCCTTTTTGTCTATGGATTCATACAGGTAGTCGAGTCTCCTGTCGCTGTCAATGATCTCATATATCGGACCGGCTGATGAAAAATTTGGGATTGGAATCCCAAAGATGGCCGATAGGGTTGGGACGATTGAGATATTGTAAATTTCCCTATGTATCTCCTGGCTCTTCAAGTCCCTGGCTATGAAGTAGAGCGGCACCCTAAGTGATTCTTCATCGCTGCCCCCATGGTTCCCGTCTATGTTCATTCCATGATCGGACGTGATGATGGATAGGGAATTCGGATAGTTCTTCTCGATAATCGGGAAGATGTTATCCATGAGTCTATCAATAGTAGCGATTGAATCAATATACCTGCGGCTCTTGTTAGATCCGGTAGCGTGCGCGGCATTATCAGGGCCAAGAAAATGAACAACAGTAAAGGATGGGAGCGTCCTGGACTCAATCAGACGGGCAAGGATATCCAAAACCTCCCCTGCATCGTCCCTTTCGCAGCATTCAGCAGGCATATAGATAGTCCTATTCTTGAATAGGTCCTTGTGCCAGTTGAATCCTATGACTGAAGAGGTGAACCCGTAATTTGAGAGATGTTCAAAGATGGTGTTTGTCCTTTGGTGCTGAGGGTATCGCCTGTAATTGTTTGTAACACCATGAAGATAGACTGGGGCTCCAGAGAGGATGGAAAAGTAGTTCGGGGCGCTTACGCTAGGAAGCATGGTATAGACGTTTGTAAATCGTACTCCCCTTTCCTCCCATCTTTTGACAATGTTTGGTGATATCTCCTTATTATACAGGCAGTCCTTCCTTGCTCCATCCAATATGAAGAGAATAACCTTCCCGTATTGCGGAGGATAATCCCTCTTTTTCAGTTTATTGTATCCTTCATTATAATTATTGACTTTACTGTAGTCCAAAGGATCGATGAAGTGATCAAAAAGATAGTTGTTTATTTTCATCAGGTAGATGACAATTGATATGTAGAAAATTATGATAATGTATTTATTCATCTTTTAATCGCTTATCGCTTCACAATTAGATTGGATGAAGGGGGTAATTGGACTTCTTAGCTTTGACTGTAGATAATCATCATTGGTGTAGCATATCTTCACCAAGTGCTGAGAGGAATGTCCTGTGATTGCAAAGTATGCTAAAGGGTGGTTAAAAATGCAAATCTTTTACAATATCATTAAATAAAGATTAAATTTGATTGCTTAATAAGGGCTAAGTGATGTTCAAGGATTTTAGTAATACCTATATTCCAATGATTGATCAATCGATTAAGGACTTCTTTAGGAAGAAGAGGGAGAATGCCGAGTTTGAGTTTATTGAGAATCTGTATTCTGATCTTGAGGAATATTGTATTAGGAAGGGTAAAAGGGTAAGACCCCTCCTCCTCCTCTTATCCTACCTCGGATACAGCAGGAGAAAGGATAATCTTGATGCTATAATACGTATAGCATCAATCCTTGAAATGATGCACTCCTTTCTGCTAATTCAGGATGATATAATAGATAATTCACTCATACGCAGGGGAAGTGATGCGCTTCATGTTGTATCATATGACAGATATTGTGATATTACCTGGAACAGCAATATTGGAAGGGATGTCGCAATAGTTATGGGTGATATACTATTTTCAAATGCGCTAGAGATAATTGGGGAGCTGAGAATCAATCCAAGGATTAAGGATGAATTTATAAAGCTCTTCGCCAAAACCTATGAGTTGACAGCCTGTGGACAGATTCTGGACAGCCTCCACTCCCTGCCAGTTAGAATAGATATTAACAGCCCCGCCCCAATGCAGATAAGCGCCTTGAAGACGGCTCATTATACAATATTGAGCCCAATGCTTATGGGATTCCTCTTATCCAGGTCAAAGGAGGATGGGGAAGGGGAGAGAATCAGGGAATTCTCGATCCCCCTTGGATTGGCCTTTCAGGTGAGGGATGACATTCTGGGCGTATTCGGCAGCATTGAGGACACCGGGAAATCCTTGAACTCAGATATTGAGGAGGGGAAGCTGACCCTCTTAATACAGAACACGGCCAGGAACCTTAAGGGGGGTGAAAGGGATGAGTTCCTTTCCCTCTTCACAAAGAAGAAGAAGACAAAGAGGGAGATTGATAGCATAAAGTGTATGATCCGAAGGAGCGGCGCATTAAGCATTTCTGAGAAAAAATTGGGGGAGCTAATCGATACCACTAGGGAAACGCTTCTGTCTTTGCGAATGAAGAGGGAAGAGAAGGATATCTTATCCGGATTTATCGACTTGATTACCAAACTTTAGGGAGGCCTTGTCCCAGGGGTATCGTGAGGATGTTCGCTCTATGATAAGCATTTAACTAACCAACATCAGTTGTATTCTACACAAGCTTCTCTATTGCTTCTCGTATCCTATCGATCCCCTTGATAATATTATCATCGGAAGTGGCAAAGGATAATCTGATATGATTGTCGCTTCCAAAGGCTATGCCTGGAACTACGGCCACCTTTGACTCTTCCAACAGGTATGTGCTGAGTTTTGCGGATTTATTTTCGCTCTTATATTTACCCTCAACTGATTTCCAACCATTAAAATCAAATACTTTTTCAATATTTGGAAATACATAGAATGCCCCTTCAGACTGCAGACAATTACAACCTGGAATGTCGTTTAGTCCATCAACGATCAGGATTCTTCTTCTTGAAAATTCCTTTACCATCTCCTTCACTACACCCTGATCACCCCTGAGTGCCGCAAGGGCCGCCCATTGAGATATTGAGGTGGGATTAGATGTAGACTGACTCTGCAATATCTCGGTCTTCTTTATTATAGTCTCATCGCCAGCCATATACCCGATCCTCCATCCTGTCATTGAGTAGGATTTGGAGACCCCATTTAAAACAATGGTTTTACTCTTCAATTCATCAGATAGATATGCGATATTAACAAAGCTGCGATTGTCATATAGTATTGATTCATAGATATCATCTGATATAATAAGAATATTCTTTTTTATTATAATTTCCGCAAGGGCTTGAAGCTCTTCCATTGAATGGGTGGCTCCAGTAGGATTGGAGGGCGAGTTAATTACAATAGCCCTGGTCCTCTCTGTAATAACCCCTTCTAGGTCCTGAGGACTGATCTTAAATCCCTTCTCCTCTCTGGATTCTATGATAAGGGGGATGCCTCCGGCAAGGAGAACCATCGGGGGATATGAGACCCAATAGGGTGATGGAATAATTACCTCATCCCCATCATTGAGCAGCACCTGCATCAGATTGTAAAAGGAGTGCTTCCCGCCACAGTTAACAGTCACATTAGGGATTGTGTAATCGAGATTATTGTCTCTTTTAAATTTATCTACTATGGCCTCCTTTAGTTCGCCTATTCCGCCTGCTGGCGTGTATTTTGTTTTGCCGTCAACAATGGCCTTAATAGCAGCATCCTTAATAAACTGAGGAGTATCGAAATCAGGCTCGCCTGATCCGAAACCGATCACATCTATCCCTTTAGCTTTTAGAGAATTGGCAAGGGCCGTAACCTCCAATGTTGGAGAGGGCTTTACATTAAGAATTTTTTTTGAAAATTGCATGATTCTCTATCCTTAAAATGAATATGCTCTTTTATCCCCTTTAGAGAGGATAGGATCACCCTTGAGCGCTGACTCAATTGTTTCTCCTTTGTGTAATACACATATCCGTAGAGTAAAAAATACCCTTGAACCCAATGAATATTATCGATATCCCTCTAACCTTGGTTGAATGTATCAAATGATTGTGTTGACCGGTGATTGCTGCTCTATTATATAATATATTTCTGTCAACATATTTTTGTGTAATACTATAGGGGGCAAGGAATTTGAAAAAAGATTGGTGGCTAGTCCCCTACAATAGCAGGATTTATGAGGTTCCTTCTTCTTTATTGATCGCTTATGTGAATAATCGAAATTTTATAAACAAAAATTTATTGGTTGATATTTTGATAAGTCTCATTAATTGTATACTCAATTAATTTTCTAAATGGAAGTGTGTTTATACACCGAAATATAATATTGAGTAGTGTAATAATAAAAATCATTAACGAATTTGGTAATTTATAATGAAGATAAGATTTTGGGGAGTTAGGGGTTCAGTGCCCACCACGCTGACTAATAATTTAATAAGGGAAAAATTGAAGGGGGCTTTAACTATTGCCACAGCCAGGGATATCTCCTCAGAGGAGGCAATAGATAAATTTATAGAATCTTTGCCTTTCTCAACTCGCGGAACCTATGGCGGGAATTCAACATCCCTTGAGATTAGAACCAAGAGCGGTGAATTAGTTATTTTGGATTGCGGTACCGGAATTAAGAGACTTGGGCAGGAATTGATGAAGGAGGATTTTGGCAAGGGCAAAGGGGTGGGGAATATATTGTTGACACATACTCATTGGGACCATATTCAGGGTATACCATTTTTTTTGCCCTTTTATATTCAGGGTAATAGGTTTAATATCTTTTCCCCTGTAAATGATTGCAAGGAACGGCTTGAATATCAACAGATTAACACTCATTTCCCTGTTAACCTGGATTATATGCTTGCAACAAAGGTGTTTTTTCAACTTGAGGAGGAAGGTGAATTCTACTTGAACAATGTAAAGATAATAAATAAGAGCATGCGTCATCCCGGTGGAGCCTTTGGTTATCGGATAGAGGAGAATGGGAAATCCTTTGTCTATACAAGTGATTGCGAATTTAATATCGATGAGATTGACAGAATTAACGCATATCACGATTTCTTCAACAATGCGGATGTTGTTGTTTTTGATACTCAGTATACCTTTGAAGAGTATGTTGACAAAATCGATTGGGGGCATTCCCCGGCATCAATCGCAATAGATATTGCTTCACAGTTTAATGTAGATAGGTTAATACTATTTCATCATGATCCTGATTATGATGACGAGAAGCTCGATCATGTGCTATCTAGCGCAAAGGCATATATGGAGGTTAATCTAAAGAAGCGGGGGAAACTAAGGGTGGATATCGCTTATGAGGGAATGGAAATTGAATTAAACTAACACTATTTAGATTATTGATATTATGAAAAGAGCATTAATTATTGGAGCCACAGGATTCGGCGGTCTTGGACTAATAGAGATACTCCTTCGACACCCTGGGATTGAGATAAAACAGCTTATCGCAAGGAGCGATATCAATATCCCGGTGTGTGAAGTTTTTCCTCATCTCATGGGATTCTGTGATGTGACAGTTGAGGGCATTGAGATGATCGACTATTCGAGTATTGATATTGCTTTCTTCTCCACACCAGACAGGGCCGGTATGACGCTTATAAGCGAATTCTTTGAGAGGGGCATTCCGGTAATAGACTTTAGCGGAGATTTTAGATTTAGCACCACTGAGGAGTATGCATCCTATGCTAGATTTAAGGGGATGGAAGGGGAGCATCTCTCGTCGTCTATCCTTAAGCACTCTGTCTATGGTCTGCCTGAGATCTATGCTGATAGAATAAGGAAGGCGAGGGTGGTTGGGAATCCAGGTTGTCTCGCCATATCAATGATACTTGGGCTTCTGCCAGCTGTGAAGATGGGTATTATAGATTCCGATACAATTATTTGTGATGGGAAGACAGGGGTTTCTGGAGCCGGGAAGAATCCCGGTCACGCCAACTTCTATCCTCAGCGATACGAAAACGTCAATACCTATAGGGAAGGGAGGCATCAGCATATAATTGAGGTAGAAGGCATCCTTAGCAGCATAAGCAATAATCCCATAAGGATTCTATTCGTTCCACAGATCGTGCCTCTGAATAGAGGAATATTAACCACAATGTATGCTGACTTAAAGGAAAAGTATAATACGGAAAGGCTTATCAAAATTTACAAGGACTATTATGTTGGCAAGCCCTTTGTATTTATTTCGGATAAATCACCAAACACCACAGATGTCAGAGGCACGAACAGGTGTATAATCCGTCCAATGGTGGATGAGAGAACAGGGAAGCTCCTCGTTACCTCTGTGATTGACAACCTTGTAAAGGGACAATCAGGGAATGCAGTTCAGAACGCAAATCTAATCCTCGGATTCGATGAAGGCCTTGGGCTTGATAATATTGCCTTCTATCCATAATTATATTATGGCGATTTAACCTTTGGTAATTTTTGGGAAGTGCTATTAAAATACTTGACTAATGAATGCTTTGTAGCTATACAGTTCACTGTATGAACTACAGGAATGAGAATAACATCCATTTACTGGATGAACAGACTCAGAGATTGCGCTATCTAATCAGAGAGATGCACGATTGTTGTCAGGATAGAATGCTATATGAATCCAATAAATTCAACCTTCCTCAGTCAGAACTAAGATGTCTAATGCTCTTTAAAGGTGAAAAAAATCTTACAGCCAAGGAAATTGCTCATAAAATGGATGTTGCCAAGAGCAGGGTAACCAAAATTATTACTTCATTATTGAAAAAGGGATTAGTTGAGCGGATTGATGATCCGAAGGATGGCAGAATAAAGCTGATAAGCATTACTACAAAGGGAGAAAAAAAAATAGGCGAGATGGAATCATTCATAATAGAGATTCATGAGAAACTTATGCTGCAGTTGGAGCCTGATGTAAGGGAGCGCATACTTGAAAATTTAGAGATTCTTAGAGTTGCGATGGAATTTGTAAAGGGGACTTTTGCCTAGCATTCAGGGATGTGTTCTCTATTTTTTTAGCAATATGGTTAACAGAATTAACTAATTTTTTGTGTAGGAGGAGGGGGAAATGGAAAAAAGACAATTATTACTTATGCTTTTAGGACTTTTACTTCTCGTTTTTTTCATAGGTTATCGGGCATGGTCTCATATGATAAATATAATGATGCCTGCAGATAGCCGACCAGGAGAGATTGTATTTACTGTTGATAGGATTACTCCAGAGGAGTTCTCTGCCATTTCAAAAAAAATAAGCAAGGAGTACTCAGAAGAACTAAAACACATAGAAATATTCGAGGCTGAAGGAATCCTTGAATATGAAGGACCAGAAACATGCCTGAGGTGCCATAGGGAGATCAAGGTAGTGGATGCTCATACAGGCAAGGAGAGGAAGGAAGATTTAATGGAAAACCTGACCAGCTCAGCGCATTATCGCTTTTTTACAACGAGACATCCCAACGTATATGGCTTTAACGGCAAGTTAGCCGACAATTTCCCAATGGGTAAAATAAACAGACCCTGCCCAAAACCGGGGTCCTTTGCAATGACTGCCTGGGCGGAATTGATTACAACCAAAGAGGGGAAAACGCTTTCAGAGGGTTGCGGGCAATGTCACATCGGCAGTCAATATCAGGCGCCTCTTGGAGAGATGATGCCCCTTTATAGAACTCTCGATAAAGAGAAGGATGCCATAGATTGCCTCATCTGTCACTCTGTGGCCTATGATATGAATAAAAAGCAGGTTGTTGAGGATGACAATGGGCTCAGGAGATGGGATCAGGACCGCTCCATGAAGGCCGCCATGTCGGTTGGGTCCCCCACAGCTCAGGCATGCCTTCGCTGTCATCAGCATAATATGGGCGGGGATATTTATATAGACAAAAAGGATCCCTCATATATGCAGAGTTTCCTGAATCTTGGATATGAGCGTCCCAGGGTTCTTCATCCTGGTTCAAAGAGGGGCACACCCTATTCACCCTCATGGGATGTGCATGCCAGGGCCGGGATGTCGTGCATTGAATGTCATACAACGGAGGGACACCTGATAGCCAAGGGCACGCATACCACAACCATGATGGCAAATGACCTTCCTGATGTAGAAGTATCCTGTGAAAAATGCCATTCATCCAAACCGCATAGCGATGTAAAGCATGCAGAATATTTGAACACTCACATTAAAAGGATTGCCTGTGTGACATGCCATATCCCCTCCCTGCATCCGGACAACGCAACCATGAGGGATTTCAGCCAGGTCGTTTACGAAGAACATCCCGGCATATACATATACAAGGATATCAAGAAGGAGAGCAGGCCCGGGAAGGGCATTGTCTATTCTTGGTGGAATGGCGATGCGACATTTCTCGGCAATCCAATCGGGGACAATCCAAACGGAAAGAATCTGTACAAATTTTATACCCCGGAACACATCTGGCCGGAATTCAAGGATTTTGACTATGATTCGTGGTATGAAAAGACCATGAGACCTATTGCAAAAGAGGGAAGGCCATCCAAAATCTACGCTATGAAATTATTTAACGGAAGGCAGCATATTGATCTGCAGAATATGGGGCCCTTTGGAGGAATGTTTATACCCTACAATTTCCCAACATATTACACAACCGGCAATCCTGATCTTGCGGCAGCAAAGGAGATGGAGAAGAGCATGATGAAGCGGATGTATGGTTTGATGTTTAAGGTCTATATGATGGATAAATTCATGTCCTTTATGGATGTTGATAGCTGGAATACATCATCATACAAGGATGTTAAAAATATGAATAGAGTAGAGCCAAGATGGATACCCAAGAATGCCCATCTTGAGATAAGCCACGCTATTAGAAAGGATGGCGCCTTCTCCTGCAATGCCTGCCATAAACCGAATGGCGCATTGGACTGGATGGCTCTAGGTTATTCGGCAGAGGAGAAAAGGAGACTGGAAGCAAATCCGCTATAATAATTAGCAGGATTGAGCGGATGCGCTATCCCTCAATCCTGCTTTCCAATTTCTAAGCATTGTGCTTTAATAAGCTTATCTTTCATTATCAAGCAATTAAGCGGAGAAGATCTTTGTTTTACAAGGATACAGCATCATTCTGATAGTGCTTTTATTACATCTATGGAGTGATGATGTTGCCCCAAATATTGTATACCAATGGATCATCATCCTCCTCTTGAAACCACACTGCAACATAGTCCAATCCATTGTTGGACTCGGTTATTAGTTTATTGTAATGTATATCCCCATCATTTGTCTCCAGAAGCAGCTTTTCGCCCCAGGAACCACCGCTATAATAACTGCCAAATAGGCTGTTGTTGAACTTATGATAGCCGAGCCAGAAGACAAGATAGCTGTTCCCATTTGAAATAACCTGCGGACTTTCGTCATATACCAGGCCTGGATTTAATTTTGTCGCTTCTGCGCTCCATCCCCCATCATAAATTCGTGCATAAATACGTGTTAATGGGGAATCATCATATTGCCTCCATACGACACAATATCCCGAGCCATCGGACGAAATTTCAGGTGAATAAGCATAATAATTGATTTCTGCATCCTCAATATCAGCATCAATCTCTGTTGGCAAGGGATCCCAGGTTAATCCGTTATAGGAATATGCATATATATTTCTGTTATAAGTATCATCCTGATGAGACCAGGTGATACAATATCCATCATTATTTGAAGCAATTTTTGGATTATAGACAGAGTGAAGAGTAAGTCCAGGATCATCTGGAATCAATGTGGAGACTCCCCAGCCGCCATCATATTGATTATAATAGACATCATAATAATTAGAACCGTCATACTGTTCCCATGTGATACAGTATCCACTCCCATTTGAGGCAATCTCAGGATCGTTAACATTATTTCCTGGATTCGAGTTATCGATCTTTGTTTCTCCCCCCCAGGCAAGGGCTTCATAGATGTTTGCATAGATATCAGTACTCGAATCGTTGTCTTCCCATATCACGCAATATCCTGTTCCATTTGTAGATATCCTTATCAAATTATACCCTGGATCGCTCTCTGAAATTTGCTCATCTCCCTGCCAACCACCATCGTAAATATTCGAGAAAACTCTATTATCCCATAATCCTGGCGAATATTCAGTCCATTCGCTCCATACTGCACAATATCCCGTCCCGTTGGTGTGGATACTGACATTATTTTTCCCATATACACTTGAATCAATTTCCACTTCTGTTCCAAGAGCGCCATTATAAATGACCGAGTAGAGATCATTATACATGGAATATACTATCATAAAATCAGTGCCATTGCTGGCAACATCAAAATATTCAACATCTTCTGCAATTACAAATGGCGCCTTCCAGCCATTCCCATCGTTTTCTGATGCATATAAATTATTATCCCCCAAACTAAATTGTGACCATAGGGCTAAAATATTACCCGAGTTATTTGTAGCAACGACTGGCACATGCGAGGTTCGGCAGGAGCCTTCCCCTTCCTCTCCACTGCCAATCCCGATTCCTCCGTCCCAAGCGCTTAAGGAATAAGTATTTGTATAAGCAGTATTGCCAGTGATATTTGATTCAATCCAGTTGATGTGATACCCTGAATTATTAGAATACAAGTAGGGATCGCTATAATCCGGATATATGCCCGCATCCACAATATTCGATGTCCCCCAACTTCCACTATCATAGATTTTTGCATACATCCTGTCATCTGGAGAGCTATTCTGCTGCCATAATATACAGTATCCGGAATTATTTGAAGCTATTTGCGTAGAGTAGATATCAGAATCTGATCCGGATATTTCATCTATTTCTGCAGCGCCTGACCAAGCTCCATTGTATATATTTGCATAGATGTTCTCTTCCGAGACCGCATATTGCCCCCACGTGACACAATAACCGCTTCCATCTGATGCTATCAGGGGTCTATAGGCATACCCCCCTGAGACTAGATCAATCTCAATCGCGCCTCCCCAACTACCATTGTATATGTTAGCGTATATGTTATTGGATCCATCATATTGCTCCCATGCGACACAATACCCGCTTCCATCTGATGCTATCTGTGGATCATCAGCCTCTGATCCTGAGACTAGATCAATCTCAGTCGCGCCTTCCCAAGCGCCATTGTAAATATTAGCGTATATGTCATAATAACTAGAGCCATCATACTGCTGCCAAGTGATGCAGTATCCAATTCCATTTGAAGCGATATAGGGGTAACCAACATAATTCCCAGTATTCGTGTCATCGATCTTAGTTTCCCCTACCCAGGCAGGGGCTTCATAGATGTTTGCTAAGATATCAGATCCAGAATCGCTATCTTCCCATGTCACACAATATCCTGTGCCATTTGTAGATATCTCGATTGAATTACCAACTGGAACACTATCTGAAATTTGCTCATATCCCAGCCAAACCCCATCGTATATATTTGAAAAAAGTCTATAATCCGCAGATCCTTGCACATATTCTCTCCATACTGCACAATATCCCATACCGTTTGTATGGATTTTAATATTATATGCCCAATACTCATTTGTATTTAATAGATTTTTATCACCCCAACCGCTGCTGCTGTATCCTCTGGCATATAAGCGACTGCCTTGATTATATATAACCATAAAATCAGTGCCATTGCTGGCAATGTCAAATGAATTAATATTTGTGCCAAACTCCCCCCCCTCTGACCAGATTCCGGAATTACTATCATAGATTCTATACACGATCCTTCTTGCTGGCCCCAAATCAATCTTTATCAAAGCTATTCCATCGCCATCGTTATTAAATGCGTTTTTGTATTCCGTGACAATAGAATATGTGGCATCATTTAACTTGGTCGGGTTTCCAGCAACTTCGGTTTCACATTCACACTCCTCACACTCCTCACAATCTTCACACACTTCACACGCTTCACACTCTTCACATTGCTCGCATTCTTCACAATCCTCACAATCTTCGCTCTCCTCGCACTCTTCACAGGGTTGCGGATAAAACGATACACTTTCCCCATCATCCCCGCAGGCTAAATTTAATATTAGTAATAGAGATAAAAATAATATGGATAAAAAAGAACACCGTAAGTATTTATTTGTATTTTTCATATAACTACCCCTTATAGTATTATAAGGTCAATCGATAGAATATAGACATATTCTTGTCAAGGGAGAAATATGTCATTGGCAGCATTCTATTGTATTATCTTTATGAACAAAATAAACTGTTGCAAAGATAAATTCTTGATTTATATAAAAGTACTTGATAATTTCTTTTATCATAGTAATCAAGTCCAGAATTCCTGTAGTGGTGCATCTCTTATGAATATGTTAAAGGGTTGCTTATCATAGAAATATGAATAATACAATGATGAATCATACAGTACCTGAAGGAGTAGTTGAATCAAGGCTTGAGAGATATGCCTTTGATGTCTTTGATGAGATACTACCCACACGGAAGAGTGTTAGAAAAGCTATTAAGCGTGGAGAAATTCGGGTTGATGGCAAAATATGTGATCCAGGTTTTTGGATTAAACCCGGTCAGGATGTAGAGCTACATCGTCTACAGACATCAACACCAAGACCATTTCGATTTCCGCTGAGAATAGTTTTTGAGGACCAATGGTTGGCTGTTGTGGAAAAACCGCCAGGTTTTGCAGTTAATGGAAACCGATACAGGACAGTAGAGAATATGCTTCTCTATAACCTGAATACATCTAATCAGAAAGATGCCTTAAGATGGCCAAAGCCTGTTCACCGTTTGGATAATTCTACTGGTGGTTTGATGATTGCCGCAAAGACACATTTATCATTAGTCAGATTAGGGTGGCAATTTCAGGGAAGGGAGGTGCGGAAAAGATATAGAGCCATTGTTATCGGAAGGCTTGAAGGCAGTGGATCAATACAATATCCCCTGGATGGCCGGAATGCGGAGACAATATTCACGGCAGTTGAACATGTTCCCTCTCTCAAAAATGGCTGGGTGACATTGATTGACCTGTGGTCTAGGACAGGAAGAACCCATCAGCTCCGTCGTCATCTGTCAAATCTGGGATTTCCCATTCTTGGTGATAAACTATATGGAGTGGAGGGTGAAATCCTTAGGAGCAAGGGATTATTCCTCTGGGGTGTTGAGATTTCCTTTAAACATCCTATCAGCGGCTCTGAGTTAAGTTTTAGGATAAAGGAAGCGGATAAGTTCGATTCATTTTTGAGACGTGAGAAGAGGAGATGGGGGAAATACCATTGAGAGAGAAGATCGACTTATTAAAGACTGCCAGCCTCTTCTCAAGTCTGATGGAGATGGATCTGGAAGTTGTAGCCAGGTATAGTGAATATCTTCATTATAATAAGGGAGAGATTATCTTCAGCGAAGGGAGTCAAGAAGATGGGCTATATATAATAAAGGAAGGAGAGGCCCTCATCACTAAGCATAAGGATGATGATAAAGAGATAAACATAGCTCGGTTTATTTCAGGTGAATGTTTTGGTGAGATGGAACTATTAAAGAATACCCCTAGAAACGCGACAGCAATTGCGGAAGAGGAAACGACACTTCTACGTTTCCCCAAAAAAGGGATTGTCTTTAGGGATGTATTACAAAAATATCCTGAGATTTCAGCACGAATATTGCATACACTGCTGGGTATTATTGCAAGCAGGATACGCAACACAAATAGGCTTATTACTGAGAAGTCCCCATGGATTCGAGATTTAAGAAGGCAGCTCTATAGCGATCAACTTACAGGACTCTATAATCGATCTTTTTTGCATGAGGATTTTGCTACGCTTTTGCCGGAATATGGCGAAAATACCAGTTTAATTATGATAAAGCCCGATAACTTTAAAGTGATAAATGACAAGTATGGCCATGATGCAGGGGATAAGGTGTTGAGAATGATGGCAATATTTGTTCAATCAATATTGAGGGAAGATGATGTTGGGGTTAGATATAGGGGTGATGAGTTTGTTGCAATACTTCCAGACACAGGATTAGAGACTGCATTCAAGATTGCAGGGGAAATCAATACAACCTTATTCGAGATGGACATAAGTCATATCACAAGCGATATAAATTTCAACGTTACTTTCAGCATAGGAATTGCTGTATACCCCATTCACGCTAATGAAAGCGCACAGCTTATTAAGCTGGCTTATGAGAAGATGTTTGAGGCAAGAAGAAGTGGCGGCAATCGTATTATATCTGTTTAACTAGAGTATGATTGCTTAAAAAATGATCAATTCAATACTTTAATATTTACAAATTATCCACTCTTGGTAAAAGGTATATCACTGCGAATTTATTGATAGCTGCAATATAGAATATTGCATCAATTAGCTGGATTTAAATGCTAACATAATATAATATACCAAATATATTGTTGATTATGGAAGATAACGTAACATTCTTACAACAGGTAGATATCTTCTCATTGCTTACAATCGATGAGATCAACATAGTGATTAGTCGGTTGCAATTTGTTGATATTGATGAAAACAAGATCCTCTTTCAAGAGGGTGATGAGGGGAATGAGCTATTCATTGTGAAGATGGGCAGGGTGGCAAGTTCAGTTCTGCTCCCGAACGGAAATAAGCGGGAAATAGCTGAATTCACTTCAGGAGATTTTTTCGGAGAGATGTCAATATTTGAAAATGCGCCACGCTCAGCTACCTGTTGTACTAAGGATAAGTGTTTGCTAATATCGCTTCGTGAGAGGGATTTTTTTGAGCTGATATTATATTATCCTCATATTGCTATAAAGATGATGTATAGGATGTTGAATATTACAACTGAGCGGTTATTGGAGAAGAGCAAGTTTTTATCTGATATGGTTCAATGGGGTGAGGAGGCGAGAAGGCGGGCGATTACTGATGAACTCACTGGGATCTACAATAGACGATTTCTTGATGATGCTTTGGAAGATCATTTCCAAAAAGCAAGGGGTAGTGACAAATCACTCTCCATGATTATGATTGATATTGACAATTTCAAAAAGATCAGTGAAATATATGGTCATCAAAAGGTGAATCATGTAGTCCTGCAGGTTGTTGAGGTTTTCAAGAAACATATACGGGGGAAGGACATCCTTGCCAGATATGGAGGAGATGAATTCACAATCCTTCTGCCTGATACGGAGATGAATAAAGCCAGGGAAATCGCTGAAAGGATTGGCAGGGATGTTGCTGAAATAAATCTATCCCAGATGTTTAATGGTCAGGTTACACAGATAACCGTAAGTCAGGGGATATCGACCTATCCTGAAAATGTGGAAGACCTGCAAAACCTATGCAAACTAGCAGATCGACATCTCTACAGGGCAAAGGTAGAGGGAAGAAACAGGGTGATTTGCTCAGAATGAGTTTTTGCCTACCCATCGATTGGCATATTCCACCTAGTCGAATTAGCCTTACTATTATTCTAACTAAGGCTTGGAAGGGATAATCAGAAAGGCAGAGGTCAGTAGATAGATAATGATGAATACCATTAACGGCAATTTATATTGGATTGTATAGTCATGTAACTTGTTGAGATAAATTTTTTAAAGAAAGAAGGAAGATTATGATAGAGAGGAAGATAGATTATCATGCTGGGAAGCTTGAGACACCTGATAATCCAATAATTCTATATATTGAAGGGGATGGGACCGGGCCTGATATCTGGAGAGCAACTAAGATGGTCCTCGATGCAGCGGTAGAGAAGACATACAGCGGCAAGAGAGAAATTCACTGGAAGGAGATACTGGCAGGTGAAAAGGCATTCAGGCAAACCGGCAGCTATCTACCAGAAGAGACGATAGATAATATAGGGGAATATAAGATTGCTATTAAGGGCCCCCTCACAACACCTGTGGGAGGTGGATTCAGAAGTATAAATGTTACGCTTAGGCAGAGGTTGAAATTGCATGCCTGTGTCCGGCCTGTGAAATATATCAAGGGAATACCCAGTGTTGTTAAAAGACCCGATGACGTGGATATGATAATCTTTAGGGAGAACATGGAGGATGTGTATTCAGGGATTGAATGGGAAGCAGGATCGCCTGAAGCTATTAGTGTAATAGATTTCCTAAACATGAAGATGGGGCAAAACCTGTCCTTGGATACTGGCATTGGGATAAAGCCTATAAGCAAAATAAATACTAAAAATCTCGTAAGGAGCGCAATAGAATATGCCCTTAAAAACGATCGAAAGAGTATTACGCTTGTGCATAAGGGAAATATTATGAAGTTCACCGAGGGGGCATTCAGGGATTGGGGCTATGAGGTGATTAAAGAGGAATTTGAGGATTTCACACTAACAGAGGATGAACTCATAAATAAATATAATGGTGTACAACCTGAAGGTAAGATTTTAGTTAAGGACAGAATTGCTGATGCAATGTTTCAGCAGATTCTGCTGCGTCCCAAGGAATATGATATTATTGCAACTCCAAATCTTAATGGCGATTATCTGTCAGATGCGTTAGCGGCTCAGGTCGGAGGATTGGGGATGGCCCCAGGGGCCAATATTGGGGATAATGCTGCAATCTTTGAAGCTACCCATGGCACTGCTCCCAAATATGCTGGTTTGGACAAGGTTAATCCCGGCTCGCTTATTTTATCTGGCGAGCTTATGCTCAGGTTTCTGGGATGGATTGAAGCAGCAGATAGACTCAACCATGCTCTAGCGAAGACGATACAACAGAAGAGGGTTACCTATGACTTGGAAAGGCAGATGGATAGAGCAACACTATTAAGTTGTTCTGAATTTGGTATAGCCATTATTGAGAACATGTAACATCCTAAATGCAGGTCAATTACGATACCCCATGCCAGGAGATAACGCTCTCATCCCTGTCACTCCTGAATGTATATGATGGATCATTTTCATCTGGATACCCAATAGCTATTCCAATTATTATCAATTTATCTTTTGAAATATTCGTATGCTTGCGAATTACATCAGGATAATGGGCAGAACTGGCCAATATGCAGGTTCCCAAACCCCTTTCATAGGCCAATAGGCATATATTATTTGTCAATGCTCCCAGATCAAAGGGGCCATAATGTGAGCTAATACCCTTGTCCTGATAGACATATATCATATGCGGAGCCTCAAAAAATTTATACATATTCAGGTAATGATTAAACCTTGCTTCCTTGTCAGTTCGTTCGATGCCTATAGTTGTAAAAAGCGCCCTGCCAACATCCACATAACGCCTTTTGTGTTTCGGTGGCCATGAATCCGGCATCTCTAAATCAGGATCGATCGGTTTACCATTGGTCACATTTTCAACAAACTCATTAGATATCTTCTTAATAATATCTGGGCCTAAAACAGCGATCTCCCATGGTTGAGTGTTGCCCCAGCTTGGAGCCCAAAGAGCATCCTTTAATATTCCGTCAAAAATATCGCGAGATATTGTGTCAGATTTAAATCGTCTTATGCTTCTTCTGTTTTTCATTACGTCAATAAATTCCATCTCTCCCCTCTATCTCATTTAGGTTTTCAATTAATATTGTTAACAAATTTAATATAGACCATGAGAAAGTCAAGGCTTGTAGATAAAAAAATATCACAGATATTAGAGATTACGAAAAGGTTTTAGATCTTTTGCCATCCTATTATCGAAGCATGGAATAATTGCCCTGACAACAGGGAAAGGAATCACTCCTATAGAAGAGCATTCAGCATCATTATTGATATGAATAAGAGTCTATACCTAGGAATATCAATAGCTTTTTGGTATCAAAGTTAATCATAAATTATTATTGACTAATATATCTCTTGAGAATTTATTCATTGATGTAGTCTAAATTGGGCAGGTTTTCATAGGAGATAGGGCATATCCCTTTAATTAGCTCAATGACTAACTAAATTCTAAAGTATATTTACTATCCTTAGAGAGGACAGATGAAACCCTATAAGGTCGATGAGGTTGGAGAGGATATTTTAAGTATCCTTTCAAAAAATGCAAAATTAACTGCTGCGGATATTGCCAAGCAACTAAATATCCCTGAGGAAACAGTGAGGAGGCGCATTAAGAAATATGAGAAGGATAAGATTATTTTTAGATACAAGACGCTGGTAAACTGGGAGAGGATTAAGGAACATGAGGTAAGGGCGCTTATTGAGGTCAAGGTTGTGCCTGAGCGGGGTGTCGGATTTGATACTGTAGCAGAATCGATATACCGTTTCTCTGAGGTCTCTTCCGTGTATCTCCTTTCAGGGAGCTATGATCTTCTTGTGCATGTTGAGGGGCCTACACTCAAGGAGGTAGCCCTCTTTGTTTCTGAAAAGCTTGCTACTCTAAGTAATGTTCAATCAACTGTAACGCATTTCCTTTTAAAGAAGTACAAAGAGGATGGAGATATTCTTGTAGATCAGGCAGATCTAAAGAGATTACCGTTGAGCTTCTGATGGATAATATCTCTATACAGAGAATATATAGAATTTTATTTCAATACTATGGTAAGCAGGGATGGTGGCCGGGTGAAACTGAGTTTGAGATAAGCATTGGAGCAATTCTCACCCAAAGTGTTTCGTGGAGAAATGTTGAGATTGCCATCAGCAATCTAAAGCAAAAATATTTCTTAATCCCTGAGGTTCTCAATTCTAAGGGAGTGGAAGAGATCGCGTCATTGATAAAATCTACAGGTTATTTTAATCAGAAAGCCAAGAAGGTTAAGAATTTTCTTGAATGGTTTTTAAAATATGATTTTTCTTTTGATATTCTAAAGGGGATGGATACGAAAACCCTTAGAGAGGAGCTATTATTGATCAATGGTATTGGCCCAGAAACGGCTGATTCCATCCTTTTATATGCACTCTCTAAAAAGACATTTGTTATAGATGCCTATACAAAGAGGATATTTACAAGGGTGG
The DNA here is from genome assembly GCA_034190085.1 of Spirochaetota bacterium. Lineage (NCBI taxonomy): Bacteria > Pseudomonadati > Spirochaetota > Spirochaetota bacterium. The sequence goes on along the minus strand of JAXHTS010000007.1, from coordinate 68,106 downwards.
GCATACTCTCAGGCAAAGAAAATTACACTCAGATGCAGAAGATATTTCATAATAGATTTAAAGGAGGGATTCAAGACTACAACGAGTATCATGCTCTCATAGTAAAGCATGGCAAGGATGTTTGTAAGAAGAAGCCACTCTGTGATGGTTGCTGTATAGCAGAAAATTGTAATGGGGTTATGGAATGATATATTCAAGTAAGAGAGCTATTTAATATTAATTATTGAACTGACGCTACCCATTCCATCTGATGCGGTGCGAAAATTGTAGAGATCAACGATCCATTTGCCATCTATCACATACTTGTATCTGTATTCCCCGGGTGGAAGTCGTTTCTTCAACCTCCATATTCCATCTTTTCCCTTATTGAGTAAATCATTTTCCGGATTCCAATTATTAAAATCACCAACTAATGCAATAAATCTTGCTTTTGGTTTATAGATTCTAAATTCTACACAATTGCTATCAACAAATCTATAGGAGAGATGCCTACCCTCTTTTGGATAGTCGATATGGATAACCGAAATATAACCTCCCTGGCCATCATCTTCCCTTAAGAGATTTTTAGGATCAGTTATCCATATCTCGTCCACAGACAATTTATATTTTATTCCTTTTACATGGTTATTCTCGCTAATAAAATAATACCAAACACCATAATTCCCTCTATCCATTGCGAATGATTTCCAATTGGAAAAATTACCAGCAATTTTTACTTCCTTTGCTCTTCTATTTTTATATGTTATCAGCACTCCCCTTTCTGCTGTCCCTCTCTGGTATGCTACATCTTTTATATTAAGAATTTTCATTTTTTGGGGAGAGGATGATTTTTTCATGAACCTTAAATTGTAATAGAATTCTACCCTATTGTTGTTATTGTCAATCGGAGAGAATGCTGTAATAAATAATGGTAATATTAAGATAATACGTTTCAGTCTTTTCAGCATGAATAAATCTCCAATTCATGATTAGAAAAACTATCTATTAATATTATAAATAGTTAAACTAATTGGATATTGATGACTATGATTGATATTTCATTCTAAATTAACTCTTTATGTATCAATCTTTGATAAAATTATTAGACGAAATATCATGGATTGTGAATTTGCTCATTTCCAATATAGAGTTATACTTATTATGTCGATAACAATAGAGAAAAGGTTGATATAAAAATGAAAGATTAAGGATGGTTTTGAATTACTTTCTCCTTTGAAGGATTATTTATATAATGGTTAACATATCATAGCAATAAGAGTATAGTTTTTCAAACTCAATTATGAAGTAACATGAAAACTAGTTGATTTTTTGCACTAAGGCTTGTAATTGAATAAGCCAAACACATATTGAAGAGGATATTTTTTATGGAAAAAGACATAATATTTTCAATAGTGACAATAATATAGTATGGATTTCTTAAAAATTTCTGAATCAATAAATCTCAGTGAGTTTTGGAAATGGGAAAGAATGAAGAAATAGAAGACACTACAGAATTTACCCCGGATGAACTACAAGAGATAGATAGGATTTTGGGAATCCTTCCAAATGAGCCTATGCGTTATTCGAGGACTAATGTAGGTGTTGATAAAATTGAGGAAGAGATTGAATTTCCCGAGGAGGAGATTCAATCCGAATATTCTGACGAAGAGGCAATTAGACCTCTTAGTGAAGCCAGGGAGGATATGGAGGAGGCATGGGAGGAACCTCATCAACATGAAGCTGTTGAAGAAGTTGATTCAGAGTTACTTGAAGAGGAGTCTGTAGAACCCAAGGAAGAGGTAGAAGAGGTTGAGGAAGAAGCCTTGGATACAGGGGGAGATGAATCAGATATTATTGATATTACGGATTTGATTGAGGAAATAGAGGAAATACCTTTAACTGAAACTCTTGATGAAGCGGGTTCGGAGGATATTGGTATTGAGGAACCAATTGCTTCTACAGATGAATCATTAGCTGAGGGGACAGAGGATATAGCTGAGGACATTCAGGAGGTTGAGCCAATAGAAATTTCTGATGAGGTTCTCACAACCGATGAGGATGGGATGTCCCCTCTGGAGGAACTTGAGGCATTGACAACAAATGGGGAGTCTGTTGAGACTCAGGAATCTCAGGATATAATAGATGATGAGGTAATCACTGAGGATTCTGAGTTAATGATAGGGTTGCCAGATCAAGAGGAGACAGGAACTGGAGAGCTTGAAGATATAAGCATTGATGAAATCGATGAAGGTGCTGATTTAGTAGCTGCTGATCTTCTAGATATCCCTTCTGAAGAGTCAGCTGAGTCCCAAAAGGTGGAAGGGGATGAATTTTCATCGATAGAAGTAGATAAAATGCCAGATCTGGGTGATTTTGACACTGGGCCGACTCAGGAAGAGGCATCTGGCATGGATGAAATCAGTGAAGGAACCCATGATGAGGATTTACTCGATGAAATAGAAGGATTACAGAAATCTTCAGAGGAGATGGAAACACCCGAAACAACTCCCCCGAAGTCGGAAGAATTTATAGAAGAAGTAGAGGCTGAGGCTTTACAAGAAGCTCCTCAAAAGGAAGAGATTGAAGAGACTATTGAAGTCTCTGATAAGGAGTTAAAGAAGCTAAAAACTGCGATTCTTCTCTTCCACCCCAATCTCAGGAAGGTAATCAAGGACACAATCCTGAATGATCTCCTCCCTCCCAAGGATATCAGACAATTAATTGATATTATTCTAGAGAAGAGGGGGGAGGATGAGGTTGGAAACTTCTTAGCAAAAAAGCTTGGGAAAGAGGTTGATACTATTGAAGAAGCGGAGGTTTCCAGAAGACGGGTGATCACTGCTCGTCCGGAATATACACTAGAGGGACGAGAGAGACAGAAGCGACTCTTAAAGATAACCAGGATCTTTGGGATTGCCGCTGCTTCTGCCTTTATTCTAACCATATTCTCATATCAATACATCTATAAGCCAATAATGGCTAAAAAGGATATTCAAGAGGGCGTTCAGTTAATAAGAAGGCCGGGTGACCCTGTGAACCAGAAGGTTAAGGATTACAGAAAGGCAGAGAACCTCTTTACATATGTAAATGAAAACTATGTAGAAAATTATCTTTATGGATATAACTCTTATGCAAGAGCCTACTTCGATAAAAAAGAGTACGATTTAGCTCTCAAAAAGCTGAATAAGGCCTATGATATTGATCCGCATAACATAGATACAATCAACAATCTTGGTCATTTTTATTCAAGGGTGTCAAAGGATTACTATAAGAGAATAAAATCCCAAATCCCGGATTTCTACTATAAAAAAGTGCCATCCATAGGTCCCATTGAGACGCAATTAGACGTGGCAATCGATTTTTACCGTAAAACATTACATATTGATCCAGAGAATATTACTGCCTTTTTTGGTATTGGAAATGCATATTCCTTTCAGGGTGAGCATCATAAGGCTAGAGAATATTACGAGAATATCCTAAAGGTGGACAAGAATTCTATAGTAGGGTATTCAGGTCTTTTAAATCACTTTATTGAGATGGATATTTTTAATGATGTTTTAGCAGTTCATTCTACACTAGGTGGCAGAGACCTGCTTTCAGAGATGCCATCTCCATTACTTGGAAAGTTAGCCTATTATTATTTGAGCAAGAGGAGGACAGACAAGACAAACATAAGAATTGATTATGGGGTAGAATCGCCACAGGTGAAGGATCTCAGTGATAATCCTTATCCAGCGGTGAAAAATGTGCTTGAAGCCCTAAGGCAAAGGGATATGGATTATCCTCCCCTTTTTTTACATTCCGCAAGGCTTGAAAGGGAGCAGAAAAATCTTGTGCTGATGGAACGGAATCTGAAAAGCGCTATCAGTCAAGAGCAGAATTATTTTGGAGCCCTTCATCTTCTTGGCGAATATCACTATATGGTAAAAGAGCCTGTTGAGGCTTATAGATACTTTAACCAGGCTATAAAAGCCAACCTATCCCCACCGGATTTTAGCTATGATGACTTCTATTTTGAAACTGAAGACATAGGCAATACCTATGCAATGATTGGCAATATATTCTATTATTATTTCGATAAGGTCAAATACAGATTTGGAGATGAACTGGAGGAAGAAGAATTGGGAGCAGAGGGAGAGAGACTGGCAAATTACGTGATTGCACAGGAAAAATATGAGAAGGCTAGAGAACTCGGCTATAAATCGCAGGAACTCTTTTATAATCTCGGACGAATCTATTACATGAAGGGACAATATGCCAAAGCAATAAAGCAATGGTTGAATCTATATGAAGACTTTTCCTCTAAGCCTGAACTCATGTTTGGTTTGGGTAATGCCTTCTATCATCTAAATAATTTAAGGGCGAGTAAGGGGGAGTATATGAAAATTATATCAATGTTTGAGCATGAAGCGGATAGCATTAGGAAAGTCCTTCCGGATAGGCTTGAACATATCAAGATATACCAAACACTCTCTTCGGCTTACAATAACATCGGGGCTTTATATCAATTGCAAAACAACGAGGTTAAAAGCAACATCAGTTACTGGAGAGCCATTGACTATGCTAAAAGAATTAATAGGGAAAATGAATATGCTAGGGTAAATCTGGCAAGGGGATTTAAGCAGAGAAGAGCAAAAATTATGCCAGTTATCGATGAGAACATCCCCTTCGGAGTAGACCTATATAGAGAGGATATGAGATAAGGGAAGGGGGGATGCCATTTATTCATCATCATTTCAAAGTTGATGGATGACTCTTGAATCCATTACAACGGACAAGTGAAGTTGAAGTTGCTTAAGGCGATCACTATATCATATCTATGAAGGAACTTATAAATTCAATTCCCATTCCAGATTTTTCTCCCTTGGCATCATCATCCCGTATCCATCGAACGACCCCTTTAATATTTATAGGATTCTCTCTTTCAGGGACGTAGAGCGAAAGATCTAATTCAGAACCTATCATAAGTGGCTCAGGGGTTGAAATAAATATACCGCCATTACTCATATCTTCAGAAGGGCTGAAGGTCATCCCTTCTAATGAATGTATCTCAGATTTGATTCTTTTTTTAATTCTTCGATCTTGCCTTTTCTCTTTCATGAAATCCTCTTTTTCAATAAATATTGTTTATATCAATCCTACAAACAAGAATGGAGATATTTTTTTCAATGAATTATATATAATACATTTTAATAAATAATTCAAACCTTTTATGTTATTTATTGCATATCTTAATTCACATTTGCCTTTTTTCTGCAATTGATATGAGAATTATAGCTTCAAATTCATCATTAGGCCTCTATACTATTCTCAAGGCTTAAGGCATTTCTCTCTATCACATCATTAGATATATAGCGGAGGATTAAGATAAAAACCAAATTTACCATTGTTCAGGATTCCTTTTGATAAACCTTTCTGAATAGGATCCTAAAGTATATAGAGAGACAAGTGGATTATGTCCTGTTACCCTATCTTTTACTGCAAAGACGGTGGTCGGAGCCTCAACATATTTGAGAAACAGGGAATCATGTCCAACACATAAACCCAGCATAATATTTAGTTCAGTGCTTTTCTCATTAAGCAGATTCGCCTGGCTAATGGGATTACACATGCTTTCAAAGTTGCCGGGATTTACCTTTTCATTTTCACTTATACCAATCTTCTCCTTGGGTATGCCCCCAACCTTGCATGCCACTGACACTATCTCGAAACCATGCTTCTCCAATAGATCCGATAAAATTGATGCCTCATAAGATAGACCTGAACAGAAGGCTATCCCAATTTTGGCATATCCCATTTTTTGAGCAAATTCAATAATCTCCTGAAGCCTTGGCTTCACAGGATGCCTTGCAAATGGTTTTTCCCCTTTCTTTGCATAGCATTCTCCCTCCTGTACAGAGGCCATTCGCGCTAATTGAGCGTTTTCAGACTTTTGGTATTCTGTGAGCGACTTATCGATGCTTTCTCTTCCTGCTTTTGTAGGACAATCCTGTGGGCCGTTGCCATCGGGTTTTCGACAGATCTTATTATTGATCCTGCATTTGGCGCAATCCATATCTCAATGCCTCCCTCAAGTAAGTTAGTTAAATATTGAAGTGAATAAAAGAGTAGCCAGCACTCAAAATATAACCGGAGATTTCACCTGTAAACCCCCACAACTTAATTGATACATTTATATTTATTATTCATCTCATTGCATATAATATATCACATAGCATCTCTTCCCATCCACTCTTCGGGTATGGAGAGGAGATAGCACATAATATATTCCTCAATCGTCTTGTGCGGGCCATCTGTCCTGGCTTTTGCTCGAAATTTCGCATTTATTTTCCTATGCTCAAAGGAGCGATAGAACTCCCTGGGATCACAAATTTTATATTCTGGATATATTCTGTTTTTGCCTATAATCTCTTCCACATCTTGCTTGGTTATTGAACTCTTTCCCATCCTCTCCATCTGCATCCTTATTTGTATCATCTCTTCATAACTGAGCCCAAAGATAAATTCCTCAAGGGAGCTAATCTCTTTTTCTGATAAGCTATCCCTCCGGAAAAAATCCAGCCATACTGATTCAGTTTGTTCGGATATCAATAAGAGTTCAGAGAAACCGTTCATAGTGCCAAAAGCTGGCATAAGCTTCTCCCTGGCCTTCCAAATATTTAATAAAATCGGAGCAAACTCCTTTACACCATGATCAAGCCTGTATTCCCAGATTTTAGCGAGCAGATATCCTGCATTCATCCTTATATGCTTTGGAATATCATTATCCTCTATTATTGAAAGGAAGACCTCCTCAGACATAATCGTAAAAACATTGTTGGATATAATTGATTTAATCTGAGCAGCAATATCTTCCAGTCCTTGAATTTCATTAGTAAGATATATTAGCATTGAAAAAAAATTGATCTTTGCTATCAAATAACCATTTCCCAAAACAGCCTTTGTCGGAATGTGTAACATTATGGAGAGTTCATCTTTTTCACATAGCGATTCTACTAAAGTTTCAATAGTCCTGATACCCTTGCCAAGTTGTTGCTCTTTCATAATAGATGGATACAATGAAATTGATCTTGCTATCTCTTCAAGGGCTGTCCGGTTATTATTGACAAAAGAGATGTCATCTGTTTTGTTATTCTTTTTAAGATGCCATAATAATTTATCTATTATGCTGCTTTCTAATTCATTAAAAAGGATTATTTTTACCATTAGAGCTAACCTAAAAGAGTAATTATCCTATTGGTACAACATTTTATATTAGGATTTCGACAATATTGAAATTATAATATATAAATGTTAAAACTTCAATCTTTTAATCATTCTAATAGCAGGAAATATTATGAATATGAGAAGATCATATTTTTTCTAAGTACATATAATTATACATCTGAAAGTAGTTGATAAATGGATGAACAAATAAATGTGATATTTGGAACTAACATAATTGATTATAGCAATGCGACTAGTAGTATACCCTTACTAGTTCAGCAGAAGTGGGATAATATATGATCATTGCCCAAGGACCTTGGATATGATAGGGATAACATCATCCTTAATTAACATCAGAAAGAGCATAAACAAGACTATTGGAGAGATGAATTTTATTGTAAAGGCCCATAATTCTTTGAAGGAAATGATTCTAGTGTCCGGATCGAGTTCATGTATGGTATTCGCCAGACCATATTTCCACCCTAAACATATCGCTATAAAAAATCCTCCAATAGGAAGCATATAGTTAGTTGTAAGTTGATCCATGAAATCAAAGAAGTTATTGCCCAAAAAAATTGTAACATTACTCAATGATCCAAATGATAGCGCTGATGGTATGCCAAGGAGAAAGATGGATATTCCAAAGATATAAACAGCCTTTCTTCTGCTCCATCCCCTCTCATCAATTATATAGGCAACCACAACCTCCAATAGAGAGATTCCAGAGGTGATGGCAGCAATAAATAGAAGAATAAAGAATATGGTAGAGTAGACTATGCCGTAATTCATATTACCAAATACTGCAGGAATTATATGAAATATTAATCCAGGCCCCTTATCCGGAGACATATTCATTGCAAATACTGATGGAAATATTGCTAGGCCAGCGAGTATAGCTACTACAGTATCCAGGAAAACGATGTAGAAGGCGGAATGCAGTATTTTATCTCTTTTAGATAGATAGCTGCCATAGGTTATCATTGCTCCCATTCCAAGGCTCAATGTAAAGAAGGAGTGTCCAAGCGCAGATATTATTGAGTTAAGGTTAATTTTTGAGAAGTCAGGTTTTAGAAAGAATGACACTCCCTTCATCCCGCCCTCCATTGAGATACCCTTGATAATAAGAATAAAGAGTAATAAAAATAGAAGAGGCATCAAATATTTGCTCCATCTCTCTATTCCATTTTTAATTCCCTTTACCACGATGAACATGCAGGATGCTATAAAGAGGAGATGAAAGAGTAATGTCAAATATGGATCACTAGAAAAATCATGAAACATATTTTTCGCTGATTCTATATCTTTAATGCCTGCAATAATCCCATTTATACTCTTCACAATATAGCCTAAAGTCCAACCCCCTACAACACTATAGAAGGATAAAATAAAAAAGCCAGAGAGAACACCCAAATATCCGACCAAGCCCCATTTTGTTCCGCTAGCCATGGATTTAAAGGCGCCAACAGGATCCTTCCTTGTATGCCTTCCGATTACGAGTTCAGCAATCATAATCGGTAGACCAAGAAGGAGCACACATATAAGATAAACGATAACAAATGCCGCTCCGCCATTCTGTCCGGTAACATAAGGAAATTTCCATACGTTACCAAGTCCAACCGCTGAACCAGATGCTGCGAGGATAAATCCCATCATAGATCCCCAATGTTCTCTGTTATTTCCATTAGCCATTATAAATCTCCTGATTTGAGCTTAATTACTTCTGTAAAAGTGGATTCTTATCATTAATTTATATCCTATGAAATCGTATAAGAGAGAATTATCTGTATCATTATTCTCGCTAATCCATAAATACCGTATCTTGTGTCATACAAATGATAAAAATTATTTCAATGGATAGAACTATTTAATTCAATTTATTCAAGCAGAAATTATACGTTTCAGTAAAGATGGAGGAACTGCAAGATAATTCTGTTGTATCCAGTGAATTTTCCCACAGCTTTACAATACTACTTGATTTATTATTCTAGCTTAGAATTATTATCAAAGCAATATTCCAGATTTCAACTTGTTTTTATACTCAATGATGTATATAGTTTTGTCTTCTGAAGTCACTTATTGTACCGTCATTTATTTTTGTTAATGTTGTAATATTCTTACACAATTTTTACTGACATTGTTAGTTTTAAGGCAGTAAAATAGAAAAAACGCCTGCAATGGGAACAGTGTTGACGACCTATTGAGGAATTATTCCCTCTTCTCCTTGCTCCAGATTATTGTTTATAAGATCCACATTGGGATCGATTTTATAGGATCCACTCCTAAATATTAGAGCGGCTTTATACTTTTCATTGTGCCTAACCTGGCAAAGCTGGAACCAAATATATCCGAAGCCTACCGAAATAATGACAGTATTACAGGATTCTTTATCCAGCTTATCCTGTAATACTGTATAATTATTTTAAGTTTTACCAAAAACCAAAGATCATATGATTAAGGTACTAAAGGCTCATCTTTATATCATCTATTCTCCATAATCCTAAGGATTTATCACAATATGATCCATTCCCCTCAGTGCATTTTTCGGTTATGCACAAAATTGGTTTAGGGAAATTGAATGGAGCGATTTCTAGGTTTAATGGTCTCCATAACCCTGTAAGTATGTTATGATTTTCTTGATAATCTGAGAAGGTTGTTGTCAGGAGATATTGTGACTTGCTTTTATATATATTTTGTAATGACTGGAGAATATTGCTATAAGAAAAATGTACAAAACAATCACGACACAAGATCAGATTAACCCGTGGAAATGTATCCGTTATTAAATTCATTTTTTTAAAAACTATATTGTCCTTTTCATATTTCCTATTTCGATTGATTAACTCCTTTACAATGTCTGCTCCTATGTAATCTACAGCATTTAAATTTACAGCGCTCATCCAGTGGAAATCACCACAAGGTATATCCAATAATGTCGAAATATGAAAATCATGAAAGATGATTGGTAATTTATCTATTATCATTCGGGTTTGATCCCTGGAAGAACCAGGGCCGGAAATGGAATCGATCCCACCAAATATGTTGTATCTATAGATATCAGTGAATATTTTTTCTATGTCCATTTTCATTGAAGCGAGACAATATTTATTCCAGGCAATGCTGCTTGTCGATGAGAAATACGGCAATTTCTTCCAGTAGAATCGAGTGCTAAGGGGCAAGACATTTTATTCAACTGCGCTGTGAATGGGAATAGGGGCACCAGCTGCTATCAACAATGCTCGTTGATCAGCGTTCTGAATGTGTTGCTATTAATCAAAGGATAGTGACTCGGTTCCGAGATTCTCGACTTAGGTGGTAATATTTCTGTCTACAGTAATTGCTGCTCCAATGGCTGTAGCATAGTCAGCATATTCTGGAATATAAAATTTCATGCCTAACAGGTCGCCTACATCAATTATTATACTTTTTACATACGGTATGCTTGCAAGTTTCCCTATTAAAATAATATTTATATATCCAGTTGCTCTGGCTGCTGAAATTGCTAATACGCCAATTGTTTGACACACGAGATTGATGATAGCCAATGCAATATCCTCATCAGATGCATCATCAGACAATTTTCCAAAGTTGGAGGCTGTTAATGATCCCGGTAAATGGTCTATAGGCCCTCCAGCGATATCCTGTACTGTTAGGTCTACCTTGTCAAGCGATCCGGTGCTTGCTTTCTCAAGTAGTATGTTGATATTTGATATATTAAGAATTTTTTTTGATAATCCAATGAGCGTGCCACCGCCAATTCCGCATCCACCCCAGTGTGAAATGTCATTATCATCAACTTGAACAATGGCCGTTCCGGTTCCCATGCTTACAACAATGCCCTTGTGAATATTGGTAAGGAATGATCCGCCAGTCCCAATTGATGTAAACTCATTTACCTTGGTAACGGGAATGTCTAATAATTTTGAATTGATGAATGAGGATCCTACCCCTGTTGCTGCAATCATTTTTACATTAGACAACGGTAAATTGAGGGAGTCTAACAATTTACCCAATGCTCCGGCAGCAGCGGTTATTGGATCGTCCGCTTTTACAGATATAGGATTTATAATACTGCCATCCTTTAAACCTACAATATCAGTTGTTGTTCCGCCAATATCGATACCTACTATCATATTTATTCCTTATTCAGCTAAGTATTTTTCAACATCAATATTCGATTATTATATCTTTAGTGCAAGATTATTATTGTACTGTTCTAAAAAAAATATCCATCCTGATATGTTTTATCTCTGTGGTCTTCTGGATACATGCTAAAATTTAGCAATATTGATAAATTTCTTGACGAACTCGGAATAAATGACGGACAGTTATACACTACTCTGAAAAAGCTTGATAGCGAAGGCCTTGTTATAAAAGATGTTGTTCATCAGGAGGGAGTACCGAGTAAACATAAATATAGTATAATTGAAGATGGGAAAGAGGAGTTTAAGGATTGGTTGGAAAATTTTAATGAAGAAGAGAACAAGATTCGGTACAATTTTCTCCGCAAAGATGCTTTAATAACAAGATGTGCATTTATTAAGCATATGAACAAGAAGGTTGCGCTGAGGAAAGTGAGGAAACAAATTGAAATAACTTAGAAGAGCATTGATGTATCAAGAATCGCCTGCAAGAATGTGATTTTGTTGGAATTGGATAGATTAAAAATATAAATTATAGAATATGGAATTATTAAGGAGCAGATGCGTTTTCAATGGCTCAAGGAATTTTATGATGAGTTACAAAAGTATGACAAATTTGATACTAATTAATAGAAAAGTTTAATTGTTTTTGTTATTGTGATTCAAGATCGATTAGGATGTTTCATTGTAGTTAGAGTTATTTGACAATTAACAGAAGCACAATATAAATTTTGATGATTTTGAGGGTAAATAAAATGACTACTTCATTGATTCAGGTTACATCTCCATGGGATGGCATTGTAACAATTACCCTTAATCGACCGGAGAAAAAATGCGCTTTCTATAGCGCTGCGACAGGAGTTAACGTCAGAACTCTATAAATTACAGGACCAGGAAGATGTTAAAGTAGTTATCATAACCGGAGCTGGTGATGCCTTTTCTGCAGGATTTGACCTTGAAGAATTTAAAAAATTAGACGACCCAGATTTTGTTAAAAAAATTTGGGATTTATGTGTTCATTCCATTTGGCATTTTTGAAGTTTCCACTGGCTACTATCGCGGCTGTTAATGGTTATGCCTTAGCAGGTGGTTTTGATATGGCAACGATGTGCGATATCCGTATCGCGTCTGAAAATGTAAAATTTGGACATCCTGAAATGAGTTTTGGATATGTAGTTTACTCGCCCCTTCATGATATTGTAGGCGGGGCCCAGGCAAGGGAGCTAATCCTGACTGGACGAACAATTGATGCATCAGAAGCTCTCTCAATTGGGTTAGTCTCAAAGGTTGTGCCAGGAGAGAGGCTAGAGGTAGAAGCCCGTAATGGTGCGACTCAGATCGCAAAAGCCTTACGGCATTTTTTGCTACGGACTAAGGCAAAAATAATAACAGAGCAAGTATAGAATTTACAGGGACACTCGATTTATAGGTCTATTTAGTGGAATGTAATATCTAATGCTATGGTAGAAATCAGATAGTAATTACTGAAAATTTGCTTATGCTTTTGCATAATTGTCTTATTGACATTAAATAGTTCAGCATAAGAGTATTTCTATGGATTATTTGTTTCTTTAATAGACTTGAGTGGTAAGCATTAGACTTATAGATAGTAACAGTTGATAAAAATATAGAGTAATTGATCCTCTCTATGACTGCAAAGTAAATAATAAACTCAAGCATTGAATTAATAATCCAATGTGGTAGTGAGTCTTTGCGATTATATAATCTTTATAAGGGATCCTTGATTAAATGAGTTGGAGGTGGTATATTTGATGACTAATAATAAAAACTTGGGTGAACCAAAACCTGTGGATGCTGCAACGGTCATATTGATGCGGGATAATAGTCAGGTGGGAATAGAAATTTTTTTCATGCAGAGACATCATAAGCAGGCCTTTATGGGGGGGATGTATGTATTCCCTGGAGGTAAATTGGATAAAGAAGACAGTGTCCTTGATCTCGATGATCATATTAAAGGATTTACATTCCACGAAGCGAAATCCCTGTTGAATGAGCCAGAGCTGGATGATGAGGTGGCTGTTGGTCTCTTTGTCGCTGCTATTAGAGAGACTTTTGAGGAGTCTGGAGCGCTTATGGCTCTTAGGAGTTCAGGAGAGAAGATCGATTTTAGCATTCCTGAGGTACAGATCTGCTATAACGAGTATAGAAAAAAGATACATAATGGCGAGATGACGATGAAGGATTTAGCTGAAAAGGAGGGGATATGCTTTACAATTGATCTTCTGACGCCTTATGCTCACTTGATTACACCAGAGGGAGCGCCAAAAAGATACAATACGAGATTTTTATTGGCGCAGGTTCCAGAGGGGCAGAGAACAATTCATGATTCTGTTGAGATGACTGATTCACTCTGGACTACAGCAAGTGGAGCGCTTGAGAAACACTATGCTGGTGAAATTGTCCTTTCACCGCCGACTTTGATGATAGTTGAGGAGATGTCTAATTATTCTACTGTTGATCAACTGCTATTCTGCATTTCACCTGATAATATCCATACTGTTTTGCTTCAGCATTATGCCAAGGATGGAGAAAGCGCGCTTCTTTATCCGCATGACCCTGATTATACAATTCCTGAATTTAAAATCCAGTCATGTCCGGAAGGCAAATCATCGCGCGTTGTATTAAAAGATGGAATATGGAGAACCATGTGTGTTGAAGATAGTGATGTCTCCAAATAAGCACTCAGTCATTCATGTTATTATAATTGGCGGATTGGAAGTCTCATGATTCCAGCCTTTTGTGTGGATTGTTAACAAATTAATGCAGTACCCTGACTGATTTCCTCAGCTTATATTAAAGCCCCTTCTCTATCCATGCGCCGCCAATGATATTTCCTCTGTTATCGTAGAAGACCGCTGCCTGTCCCGGTGTTACACCCATCTGTGGTTCTTCGAAATACACATATACACCACCCTCGCTTTCTTTTAGGCTGGCCTTGAAAGGCTTTTGAGATGAACGCGTCTTAACATAAGCAGTCAGATCATCAAAAGAGTTTTCCTTCATATAGTTTATTTCAGTAGCAAATAATCCTTTTTTATAAAGATATTCTTCATCTCCGGCAATGATGATGTTTTTATCAGCATCTATCTCAATCACATAGAGTGGTTTATTGGCGGATATTCCCAAGCCCCTCCTCTGTCCTATAGTATACTTGTGAATACCCTTGTGTCTCCCAATGACGTTGCCACTTGTATCGAGGATGTCCCCTGGTGGTGGTATTATGCCTTTAATTCTTTCAATAAATCCGGGATAGTCTTGATCTGAAACAAAGCAGATTTCCTGACTCTCAGGTTTATGCGCAACATGAAGATTAAAAGAATCTGCCATTTTAATTATGCCATCCTTAGTATATTCCCCTAGAGGCAAAATTATTTCTTGTAGTATTTCCTGAGATAGCATGAAAAGAAAGTAAGATTGATCCTTTTCCTTATCCAATCCCCTGGATATATAATACACCCCCTTATCACTGATTCTTATTCTTGCATAATGTCCGCTTGCGACCCCGTCGCATCCAATCGATTTGGCATAATCGATAATTTTTTTGAATTTTATCTTATAGTTGCATATTATGCATGGGCTAGGCGTTCTACCTCTCAAATATTCATCGCAAAATGGATGTACTATTGTATTAGAAAAATCGCTGTTAACCTCTAATACCTTATGCATGAAATCATATTGTTTTGCTATTCTCTTCGCATCAAGGATATATGATGGATAGTGATGGGATGGATATGGTTTGCCTGAATTATCGTGAATTGAAACATTAATTGTAATTCCTACAACCGTATGTCCCAATTTTTTCAGCATTATTGCAGCGACTGAGGAATCGACACCGCCACTCATGGCCACAGCTATGCGCAAATCTTGCTCCTTTTGGTATAATTATTCAATATCATGCACCTTCATCGTTATTTGATGATGTAATTCCATGCAATCTGAGTAATTGGTATATCGCCCGAATTGAGCCGATGCACGGTGCAGCCAAGAATACGATCGACCTATGCAAGACTCAACTTAGCCGATGAACGCCTGTCAATCGATACAGTTAGTGCAGTTGGCTCCAATGAGCTGTTGGCTTACTCCAACAGCTTTTTCATGGCCAACCCCAGTCGCTCGATTCCGACATCTATTGTTTGCTCATCCACACATGAGAAATTGAGTCTGAGTGTGTTTGTCTGCTTTTTGTTAGTGTAAAAAGGATCTCCCGGCACAAAAGCTACTTTGTCTTTTATGGCCAGATCAAATAGAGCCATCGATGAAATTCCTGCTGGCAACGTAGCCCACAAGAACATCCCTCCGTCTGGTTTAGTGTAGCCCACGGTGGATGGAAAGTATGTCTGAATGCTTCGGATCATAGCAGCACACTGGCTGCCGTAGGTCTTGACTATTTGTTTTATGTGTTCATCGAAATCATTATGAACTAAATACTCATGAATGATTCTTTGGACGAAATAGCCTGTATGCAAGTCGGAAGCCTGTTTGGCTACCAATAGCTTTTCCATGATTGAATCAGTTGCGATGATCCACCCAATGCGAAAAGAAGGAGCGATGGTTTTAGAAAATGACCCCAGCAGAACTGATTGCTCTGGTATCATAGTCTTGAACGACGGTCTCCTGATTCCAGAGAAGTTCAAATCCCCATAGGGGTCATCTTCGATCACGAGCGTGGTAGTACTTGCCAGTGCTTCAGCGATCCCACGACGGTTCTGTTTCGAGTACGAAATGCCCGACGGATTTTGATAGTTGGGAACCCCATACAACAATTTAGGTAACTTGGTTTTCAACACCTGTTTCAGAGCTTCGATATCCAATCCTTCTTCATTAATCGGTACTGGGTTGAACACCGATCTGTAAACCGAGAAGGCCTGGATTGCACCCAAATACCCTGGTTCCTCGATAATGACATCGTCACCTTCGTTCAGAAAAGCTTTGGCCAGTAAGTCGAGCCCTTGTTGTGAACCATTCGTTATCAGGATGTTATCAGTTGTAAAGGTAATCCCTTGCTTTTCTTGATATCGGTCAACAAGATATTGCCGAAGAGCGAGATAACCCTCTGAATTGCTGTATTGGAGAGACTCCTTCCCAGCTGTTTCAAAGACCCTTTGAGTTGCTTTCTGTATCTCGGCAATGGGAAACAGGTCTCGGTTTGGCAATCCGCCAGCAAAAGAGATCACCGAAGGGTCTATGGCAACCTTCAGTATCTCTCGGATAAATGACTTCGGCACATCCGATATGCGATCAGAAAAAATGTTATTCATCAATGACCTTCTGGATTGAGAGTAAGCCAACTAAAATATTATGTATGATTATTGATAAGGGTATATAATGAAAAAAGTGTCAATTCCAAAACGATTATTTGCAGATATCATGCAGTAATATATGTGATGAGAAAGGATTTATCGGATATGTTATGATGTGATATTAGCAGAGGTTCATTTTAATTACAACTTGGATAAACTTTCATGACAATCTATGTTCACAAACCTGTATTATGTCAGTTTTTTGACAATTAAATGCTCAAATTATATTAAATTTCAGAATTAACCCATTTATTAATTGGTAATTTAATAAATGTAAATAATTTCAATGAGATAAAAAAATACTAATTTTTCTTGACTATTCTCAATACTAAGATAGTTTTGGCTTTTTAGACAATAACAGCAGGAAAACTGATTGATGTCGATTTATATGACTTATGCCTGATTACATCTAATTACAGGATGTTATAGGAAGATATTAACGGCATAGGTGGTTTATTTTCTTTGTTATCAAAAGCAATGCATAGGTTCCCTATATTGATGAATATAATAATTCTACAAGGATAATAATAAATGAGAATAATTGTTAAAATTTATAGGCAGAAGAGCAATTTATTATTAGATGAGATCAATGATCTTGATTTACACAGGTTCATTATCAACCTCTGTTATATCGGTTTTGCATTTTATATGATAGCATGTAATGGAGATGGTGAAGACCTGACCTATGATTACATTGATACACAATCTACATTAGAGGTGTCCAACACAATACCTGAAGATAACGCTTATTTTCCATCTGAGAATTCACGTTCTATTACTGTTCAATTCAACGAGGAAATCGATGGTTCCACTGTAAATTTAGACACATTTAAATTATTGGATGAGAATGGGAATTATATTGAAGGTCGTGTATCCTTTAATTTTGTTACTAACAGAGCGCTTTTTTATGCAAACTCTCCTCTATCAAGGGATACCGTTTATCAGGCTATAGTTACACCGGGAATAAAATCAATTGATGGCAATAGTCTTAAAGGAGACTATAGTTGGCGCTTTTCAACATCAGAACGGGGTTGGACTGTGATGATCTACGCAGATGGGGATAATAATCTTGAAGGATTTCTGTTAGATGATATTAACGAGATGAAGAAGGGTTATGTTAACCTCCAGGGCTTGGATGTTATAGTATTAGTAGATAGAATCGATGGCTATTCCAGAGATGACATTGTATTTGAGGAAGATTTTACAGATACTAGACTATATCGAATTACTAATGGGTGTGTTAAGAGGATTGGGGGAGGGACTGAGTTTCCAGAGATTACGATGAGTTCAGATTATGAGGCGAATATGGGGAATGCTGAGACATTGGGCAAGTTTATTCGTTACTGTAAGAATAATTATCCAGCGCATAATTACGCATTGATACTATGGAATCATGGCAATGGCCTGCGAGGAAGGGAGGCTGTAGATGGCGATGGTCTCAATACTAGGGCTGTTTGCGTTGATGATACAGATGATTATGATTCCCTCTATACTGCGGAGATTACTGATGTGTTAGAGGAATTTGATTCCGTTGATCTGTTGGGATTCGACGCCTGTTTAATGGGTTCAGTTGAGGTTGCTTATCAATATCGCCCGAGTAATATGGACTTTCATGCAGATGTTATGGTTGCCTCTCCGCCTGTGGAGTGGGGACTCGGATGGCAGTACGATAAGATCTTTGAAAGGATAAATCAAGGTGGTGGGGATAATGGAGAGAATGATGAAGTGATGGGTGGTAGTGAGCTGAATTATAGTCCATTAACAATGACTGCTATTGAATTTGGAGGAATAATTGTTGAAGAACAATTTGATTCTACACAACCGAACGAGGAGGGGCAGGCATTGAGCTGTTACGACCTCAGCAGGGTTGATCATGTAAAGGATGCTGTGGATCAACTAGCGACTCATATTGTTGATTGTAATGAAAAGGAGGATTTTGAAGATATTAGGGGGAGCTACCCTTCCCCGGAAACGATGCACTATTTTTATGCTAGTATAGGGGAGTGGATCTCCTATCCCTTCTTCGATATCTATGATCTATGCGATAGGGTGAATGTAAGCAGCAGGTTTAATGACAATCCAATAATACAGACTGATGCCTCAATCGTAATGCAGGCTGTAGATGATATGGTTATCTATTCCTTTGCCGGCAGCGATTACAAGGGTTTTTCCAAGGGTAAGAACGGACTGCATATCTTTTTCACGGATGGCGACAGCCTTACCTATGGCAATCCATCGGAGAGGATTTGGGCTTACCAGTGGTGGTATAATGCAATAGACACTGATAATTGGTGGAATGGCGGTCATTATTATGGAAAGTTGGATTGGTGCCAGGAAGGAGCAATCCAGGGCAATGGTAAGGTTGAAAACTGGTTTGAGATGCTCGATTACTGGTTTGATGAGGATATTGGATTAGATGGCGGGTGGAATGGATATATTTGGTAAGCTGTTCTTCAATTGCCCCATCATCTATTCAGTAATTATAGAAAATCGGTTTATTTCATATTATTGTTTATGAATATATGAAATATTGAAATCATTGGTTTTACAGCATTCCTAGTCCCTTTTCCTTATGTGTAGGAGCATAAGGGGGGGGTAATCCGATCCTGATAGAACGAAACATGGACCCAATCATATGTCGAAAGAATTTATATTTATCCCTTGGGGCTGAACCGGTGAGAATAATAGCATAGTTCCTCCGTGGTATAGTATAAATCTCCATAATGTTATTTTTATTATCCCTGGATAATGTCCATAAATACTCAATACCATCTTTCTTCCCCCATCTCTCCTTAAGCCTGTGATTAGTTGTCTCCTTGAGCCAATGATCCGTAATCTTCCTCGCATCTCTACCTTTCTTTGGTATTTTGACTATATACAGATTAGCGATATCATCGAGACTTATAAATGATCTGATTATCCTTTTTTTGTAATCCCGATCCTTCAGTTCTTCCTTTTCTTCCCATCCATCAGGAATAGAGAGTGAAAGATCAAGTTCACGGATGATTATTGTATTTTGAGGATTAATCTCCTTTTGTGTTGTTCTGTAGCGATCCCATATCCTTCTATTGCGGGTTATTATCAGTTTCTTAATGAGTTTCTTGTCCACTACCGCAAAATTTGATTCATTCATTCTCCAGTCGGCTATTCTTGTTTCATCTTTCCTGCTAAGTTTAAGCCGAATCTCCTTTATGTCATTCTGCGCTGGTCGATTATTTATCACAATATTATTTCTCTTATAAAGTTTAAGGAGGTTCATGATCCTTGATATTGATCTCTCAATCCCCCTCTTCAGATATCTCTTTGTCTCATATTGTATTCTTATCTTCTCAACATTGAATTCCTTCAGGACTGAGATGATTGATTGTTCTTTGATGGAATATTGAAGGGTATTGGAGATATTGCCGGATTTTGCCTGCTCTATGAGCTCTGTAAACTTGTTAGAATAATTTATAAACGCTATCTTGGAATATGTCAGGCTGTCAAATAATATTGCATATTCCTGAACCTTGTCCCATATAAACTCAATCTCGAATTCCGCTAACATTTCCTTATAATTTTTCTCTCTCTGCCTCATCTGTCTTGCATTCATCTCATTCCTTTGAATTAGGGCGGAATATAGTGAATTTATATCATGCTTGGTGATCTTTACGGCATTGATAAGCTCTCTCTTCATTTTTTTTAGCTCAGTTAATTCCTCTTTTTTAAAATGAGATGTATATTTTCGGTGCAGTCCATGGGAATAGCTGATGAAATTGAGAATATTGTTAGTCCTTCTAATAGATAGAGCAAGCCTTTTCATAATTGGTGGAGATAGCTCCAACTCATGTTCAGTAACATCCTTAACGAGTGATTTGATAAAATTCAGATGGCTTATATTCCTCTGTGTTTGTCTTCTATATATTTCAAGAATTCTATGATTTTGTATTTCTTTTGTGTCTGAAACCCATCTTAGAAAATCGATGGATTTTTGTTTATATCCATTTACAGATTTGACTTTATCCTTAAAAATTTTTTTTGCATCAAAAAATTTTCTTTCGTTTGCTATTATAATCTCATTTTTAATCCCATTCCAAGCAATCTTATCATGTAAATCGGTTTTATTATCTTCATCATTCGAAAAAATTGCATTTATTAGGCTTTCTAAAGTAGAAAACAATCTCTTTCCCTCAATAGAAAATTGCTCTTGAGCATTACCTAAATATTTCATTATAATTCTATCAAATTGTATCTCGCAATCACTATAAAATTTGTTATCCTTACTCCCAGTAACGGTGAATAATATCTTCTTCCGTAAATTATCCATATCCTTGAATAATTGAGGCATGTTCGGATCATCAGGTATATTCATTATATATACCCCTTCCTCTGAATCATTGAGTAACATCTCTTCTTTTTGAAGAGGCCTCATATCAAGATGTTGTCTTGACAGGTATTTGAAAAGGGTGTTCTCAAGATCAATGGGATTTTTATAAAAGTTGTGAGCCCTTTGTAGGGAGAGTCTTTTATTAACACCCTCAAACATCTGAATTATCTTCTTATAATGTTCAAAATTCCTTACTATCATGCTGTATATGCCATGCCAGCGGTTTGAGTCAAAAAGAGCCTCTTGGGAAAATTGCATATTGTTGTTAATCTGAAGCTTATCCAGATATTCACTTGATAGAGAAAGAATAATATCACCTAGCTCCTTTGGGGTGATGTTGAATTCTCTTTGCATAAGTTCCTTATGTAAACTTTTCTCTATACTTATAAAAGCATTTTTGGATAACCTTTTCCTATTCATCATCATTCTTCCGACAAACGTCTCCATGGATAGGTATTTCCAATCGACCTTTGTAATATGTTCATTGGTTATTGCTCTTTGGAACTCCTTATTTGATTGATTAAAATGCTCATTTACGGATTTACTTAAGGATTCTTGAACAATATCCACAGTATGATGATAGGTTTGCCTTTCACCAATATTCTTTACAAGATATTCCATGTAATAGAGAGAGAATAATGGATCAAGGATCTTTGTTATGCATTCCTTTATTTCTATTTCGTTGTGTCTTTTTCTCTGATAGGCCAGGGGATCGTTGCTGTTATTTATATTTTCGAATATTTTTAGCATCTCCTGAGTCCTCTCAATCTCATTATCCACTAGGGTAAGAACAGACTTTTCGATTTTGTTATTATTTGATATCGAAATCCTTTCATTGTTAAGATTTTTCAATTCAGTCTTCCACCAACCATGTCTTTGGTTAACGAAACCATTGGATTCATTTGAATATATGAAAATGAGTATTGTGAATAAGGGGATAAAGATATTTTTCATTATAGTTCCTCTATTTGAAATGTTAGCGCTAAACCTAATTTAGCGAGTCTTAAAGGGATAGGGCTACATATATCTTATCGTTAAGATTATCGCTTAGCTTGAGTTACACATGGAGGGGGAAGTTGTGTTCACCCTATTGCTCGATAATAAAGGCAAAGGGTATGCGGATAATGGGGTTTATAAATCAGATATGTATGGATTTACATCAAGTGGGAATTTTTTTTGAATATTATATTAAGGAATTGTATTTATGTTTACGGGATGGCATCTCTAACATTGGTTATAGTATTGGCTGCTATTCAGAGTCATACTAAAAGGGGAACTCATACTCAACGCTTACGCTGCCTTCTGGATCTCTGGTTGAGGCGCCAGTTACAATCCTTTCATCTTCATAAATATATAGTGTAAGCTTGTCTTGAGAGGAATCAAGTTTTCTTACTGTCGCCTTTATATTATCTGGATTAATATAATCTGCTTCCCAGTTGCTATTCCCTTCAATGGTCATCTCGTTTCGGTCAATGTTCACTGAGCCCTGCCAATCCCCAATATATTCAATCACGATCTTTCCATCAATATCCTCCTCGCTGCAGCCCGCAAGAAACGAAAATAATAATAAAATGAGTATTATTTTACTATTGAGAAACATAAGAGCTTCCTCCAAGAGTGATACTTTGATTTTATTCCTTCAAAGTATGTTGGTACAATCTCGGTTTTAGGACAAAAACAAGTAGAGATGGATGTAATATGGTAAAATTGTTGTATCTCTATACCTTATTGTCATATATGTGGTGTCTGTTGTTTTATGATTCTAGTACATACTTATTCAATAAGAAATCGCTCTGTAAGGGTGTAAGATCAAATTTTTGGCTTGCTTCATCTATTAGTTTAGATCTGTCAGCAGCAGGGTTTTGTTTAAGCTCTAAACTAATAAAATGGATAGCCTTCTCCATGGGCTTTGTATTCATTATATTTTTCCCATAAGGATAGTTGTTACTATAGGCCTCTCATATGCTCAGGCTTAAGCACGCTCTCATCCCGTGAACCAATGACTAAACTAATTGTATTCACTATTTCATCTTTGTCATCTGGAAGTGTGGCTCGAATAGGAAGATAGTTTGAGGCGTGATTAGAGGTGAAGAGGCATCTATTCGTTACGTCCATGTTTTCAATAATCACTTTTAGTTCATTTAGCAATTCAAACTTATCTGGCAGTTCAAATTTGGATTCGCGCAGATCTATTTCGAGTTCTGTTGTTGGTATAACCATTAGAGTTAATGCTGACGCATAATCGGGTGACATTCTACCAAGATGCTTTCCCGTATCCACAGCATGCTCAATGGAATTTTTTTTACCGCCAATCCCTAAAAGCACTGTCTGCGAAAGAAGAATGCCAGCCGATTTTACCCTTTCAGCAGCCTCAAGCTGTTGATGAGGAAGAGCGCCCTTCTTAATCTTTCGCAGTATATTCATATTCCCGCTCTCAATCCCTTGATAGATTATGCCTAATCCTGCATCTTTCAACTCCTTTAGCTCATTTATTGATTTTTTGAGAATAGCCTTTGTATTTCCATAGAGTCCAACTCTATGAATAGAGGGATTCTTTTCTTTTAAATATCTTAGTATATCAAGAAGCATACCTGTTGGAACTATTAGGGCGTCCTGCCCAGCCAGAAAGGCGCGATTATATCCCGTATAATATGAGGCCTCGTCAATATCTCTCTTGATTATATCAATATCTTTAATATAGAACATTTTTTCTTTAGGGCTGCTACAAAAAGTGCACCTTGAATGTGAACATCCGACACTAACCTGAATTATCAGACTGTAAGCCTCGCTTGGTGGTCGGATGACAATGCCAACATAGTTCATGTCTCCTCCTTAGCAATGTTTTGGTTCTGCAATTGGCCAGATTATCTTATGTAATTGAATGTTTAATCTGACCTGCAATCTGTCAATAAGTATTAATTCTGCAAGTTCTGAAATAGACATACTATTTAATACAGGAGAAAAATTTATGATAATCTTTTTTTTTCTTAAATATTTTTTCAAGAAATCTTTTGCAAAATTATAGTCATCAATATCCGCTATGACAAATTTTATTTCGTCTTTTTTTGATAGATAATTCAGATTATCGAACATGAATGATGTCACTTCCCCGCTTGAAGGGGTTTTCACATCCAGGATTTTTCTAACTCCGGCCGGAACATTCTTTACACTTAGGCTTCCATTGGTCTCTAATTGAACAGAATATCCGATATCTATCAACCTTTCCATAAGAAATATAGAGTTGATCTGTAATAGAGGTTCACCACCGGTTATTGTTATATGGTTTATGGATTTATGTGATGCCATCTCTTCTATGATTTTTTCTACTGATTTAGTATAGCCCTCAGCTTTGGCATATTCAGTATCGCAATAAATACAGTTTAGATTACAGCCGCATAGCCTTATAAATATAGATGGGAATCCGGCCCTCGAGCTTTCACCCTGAATTGAATAAAATGTCTCGTTTACTAATAAGTCCATGCTAAAAGTAATGAATTTGCTTTTTATATATGTAATCTTAACCAATCCTTAATGGGACTAGCTTTTAAATAAGTATGCCAAGATATTACTAAGATTAGATGATGGAAATCCAGTAAATGGAATATCATATTTTTAGATGAGTAGATTTGATTGAAGGATAGAACTCTTCTTTTGATTAGTCAATCAATAATTCATTCGAATAATAAGAACATTCTCAATATATTCATTCTCACAAGATTGAAGGGATTACTTTTTAGTGTACTTTGAAGGATGAAAAATATTGATCCCCGTAGCGGTTCATAGGGTAAAGATATTTTCAATTATTATGAAAATAATAATAATTGAAATAATGCATAATTTTTTCTATATTTTTGTTGACATTAAAATACCCGATTAGATTATCAAAAAAAGTTGTTAAGAATGGTTTAGTAAAGAATTATTTTTTGAAAATCGAGTTTTACGTCTCTTGTTTTTGTAAAATAAATAGAAGTTATAAAAATTCAACCTTAAAATTTGTACAGCAACATATCCCGATTGAATGAGGGAAGTCCAATGATGTGTTGTTATATTATACCAAAGAGTGATTCATTACATCATAAGGTAAAAGGAGAATATTTGTGAAACGTCTAGCCCTGCTATTTTTCATCCCCTTTATAGTAATTGCCTTTATTTCGTTTATTGTATTTCAAAAAGCCTGTGATTATACAATGAATTTTCAGGCTCAAAAACCTATACCATTCAATCATCAGGCTCATCTATCTGAGTATGATGTAGGGAGTTGCGACACGTGTCATAAGTACTATGATAATGGAAGGTTTATGGGTATCCCTAGTGTTAACGATTGTAAGGATTGTCATAATGGTGAAGATGCAGAAGAGGTGAAAGCTTTTATGAATTATAATGATACTGATATTCCATGGGAACCTTTTTCCAAACAACCTGATCTTGTCTACTTTAGTCATAAGGTTGTCTTGGCATCCCCCAAAAGGGTGGGATGTGCTTCTTGCCATGGAGATAAAGCAAATTCTACTTCAACTGAAAAGATTACTGGTAAAATGAAGATGGGAAGATGTATGGATTGTCATGATGCTCTAAAGATAAGCAATACCTGCGCTGTTTGTCATGATTGACAGGATACAAATTATAATATAAAAGCATACAAAATAATTCAAGAGGAGCAATCGAATTCATGGAAAAAATAGATAGAAAAGATTTTTTATCAATGGCTGGTGGTGTGTTTGCTGGTGGAGCCGTTGGGACGCTTTGTAGTGGGGCTCCCTTTTTATCCTTACAGTGGGTTGTCGAATGGACTCAGGACCAATATGCTTCTGCCAAAGGAAGGGAGGTGTTGGTTAAGAGTAGATGCATAGATTGTGGATCTGATATAACCATCAGGATGATAGGAGATCGGGCGGTCAAGGTTGAAACCTCTAATGCAGGGTGTGCTATGGGTCAGATTGCGCTTCAGGAGTTATATCATCCTGAGAGGATCAAGCAGCCCATGAAAAGGATTGGGAATAAAGGATCGGGTAAGTTTATTCCTGTATCATGGGATACAGCAATCAAGGATATTTCATCAAGAATAACAGACTTAATTAATACCAATAAAACAGATAGCATTGTTGCGATTACAGGTGGAAAGCGAAATGCATCTAACCTGCTTGTTGAGAGGTTAGTTAGTTCTACAGGTAGTTCTAAGGTCTTCTTTGAGCCATCCCTGAATACAATATCCAATGCCGCAGTGAAGATTACACAAAGGTTGGATGGTTGTCTGGACTATGATTTTGAGAATGCAGATTATATTATTAGTTTTGGAGCAAGGATTTTGGAGGGGTGGGGAGATACGGCGCGGATTCACAAGGCCTTTGCAAATTGGAAAAGAAGGCGAGTGAAATTTGTACATATTGATACACTCTGCACAAGAACCGCTTCTATAGCGGATAATTGGATTCCCATAAGGCCTG
This sequence comes from Spirochaetota bacterium, assembly GCA_034190085.1. Classification (NCBI taxonomy): domain Bacteria; kingdom Pseudomonadati; phylum Spirochaetota; species Spirochaetota bacterium. Next base: position 41,651 of record JAXHTS010000007.1, on the reverse strand, counting down.
GAACTGAGGGTGTATTGGCATTAGGGATTGCTCATCATCTCATAAAGATGGGCAAGCGCTCCAGCGGATCCTATTTTTCCAGTTGGTCTCAGATAGTCATCAATCAGTACACCCCTGATAGGGTATCCAAGATTACTGGGATAAGTGAAGATGAAATTGAAAAGCTTGCGAAAGAGTTCGCTTCTGCCAGAAGACCTTTAGCGGTTGCCGGAAAGGGTGGTGTTGAGGTCTCCTCATCGATTGCAGAGGTTATTGCGGTTCAGTCTTTGAACAACCTCGTAAATAACTTTAATAAAAGGGGTGGGGTCTCTGTTAGGTTGAACAATACACTTGGCAGATATGCAACCTCTTCAAATAAGGCAAAGGGACTCGATGATTTTATAAAAAATGTTGATGACATTGGAATCTTAATAATAAATGAGGCCAATCCAGTTCACCGTAGTGTATATGGAAAGCTTTTTTCGCAAAAGATGAAAAATATCCCAATGGTCGTTTCAATGACACCACTTGTTAACGATACAGCCCATTATTCAGATTATATACTACCAACCATTTCATCTATAGAGATGGCAACCTCAAGGAGTAATGAACCGGTAGCGCCGAGATATGAATCATTGCATGCTGGCGATATTATTCTTAAAATCGCTAGGGAGATTAAATCGATTAAACATCTATTCCCTGTGGATAGTTATAAGGATATTATCAAGCTTTCGGAAAAGGTTGAGATAAGGGAAGCGACCAATTATGCATTTCCAATTAAGCTTTTCAAGAATTATTATACTAAAATAACTGAAATGGTTGAAGGTGAGTCAGAATATCCTCTGACATTAATACCATATGAGATTCGATTAGTTGGTGATGGGAGCGGACTTGCTTTCCCTTATGTCCTAAAGAGCATTGATGGGAAAACCCTTTCCGGAAAAAGGTTATGGGTAGAGATGAATCCCATTACCGCAAAGAAGCATGGTGTCTCTGAGGGTTCTTCGATTGATATCATCTCAAGCAGAGGAGAAATTGAAGGGCTTAAGGTTCACCTAACCAAAACTGTTGCTCCTGAGGTGGTTGCTATCCCACTTGGATTCGGTCATGATGATTATACCAAATATGCTGAACACAAAGGGATCAATCCAAAGAGAATTATGTCTGATGATATAGATCCTATTTCTGGAATTGCTGATTGGTGGCATACGAGGATCAAAATTAGCTAAGAGGTGAATTATGAAAAGAAGGGAATTGGGAATGATGAAGAGGAAATGGGGGATGGTCATAGATTTAGACAAATGTACGGGATGTGGCATGTGTGAGGTCGCATGTATGCAGGAAAACAACATGCCAATATTTGAGGATGATTCCAATATTCCCAAGAGAGTATCCTTTCTGACGTTAATGAAGGTTACCAATGATCGAGAGAATGATTTGGAATACGGTGATGTTAAGGTTGTATACATTCCAAAGATGTGTCAGCAATGCGAAAACCCATCTTGTGTTTCTGTATGTCCTGTTACAGCAACGGATATTGGTGATGATGGAGTTGTAAGCCAAATATGGTCGAGATGTTTTGGATGCAGGTATTGTATCGCGGCATGTCCCTATGAGGCTAGAGTATTCAACTGGTGGAAACCCAGATATGAATGTACCTTTAAAGAATCACTCAATCCTGATGTTTCAATAGCATCAAGGGGTACTGTCGTGAAATGTACTTTTTGCAGCCACATCTGGAAGAGGGAGAGAGATAAGGCTGTTGCAAAAGGAATTACAGATATTAATGCGGTGGAGTACACACCTGCATGTGTTTCAGCATGTCCCACAGAGGCAATAGTATTTGGCGATCTGAATGATCCTACTACAAGGATTTCAAAACTTATTAAGAGCAATCGGGCATTTAGGTTGGTGCATACAGTTGATGAATGGGAGGAAAGTAAAAAGCAGAAGTTGAAGAAACTGTATCCGGAACCAAAGGTATATTATTTAACAAGCCATGAATGGATCCGCAAGATGATGCGGTTTTAATAAACTCCCAAAAGAGAAGAAGGAGATACACAGTGAATGGAATAATCGTTTTAGGGAAGCAAATTTTTCAAATAGGTATGTTAGCCGTTGATAGTGTTGTAGGAGAGTTTTTCAGTTACTCAAAGAAGGTGAAAATTAGCATATTTATCTTGCTTATATTTGCTGCAGGTTTTGCATTTGCGGGCCTTCAGGTAATTCTTTTGGGTTTAGGCTTTACTGATTTAAACAACATTATGGGTTGGGGGATCTGGATAGCTGGGGACTTGAGCCTTATTGTCCTTGGTGGAGGGGCCTTTTTCACTTCATTTATATTATACATCTTTAGAAGGGATGAGTTCCAACCAATCATTAACTCTGCAATTTTGATTGGTCTTCTCTGTTATGCTTTTACATTCATGTTTCTTCTTTTTGATGTTGGTCAGCCTTTAAGGGTTCCATTCGCTTACATATACCCCAACTGGGGTGAGCATCTCCTGCCAAACTCCATGCTAACAGAGGTTATTTTCTGTATTACTTTATACTTTACGATATTAGTAATTGAATTTACGCCAATAGTGCTTGAGCATCCATTTCTGGATAAAAATCCAATAATACATAAAATTACTCATTATATGCATAAATTGATGTGGATAGCAGCAGCTGTTGGAACATTTCTTTCATTCTTTCATCAGGGTTCTTTGGGGGGTACATATGGAATTCTCTTTGCAAAGCCCGGCTGGTATAGGCCTGAGGTATTTACTCACATCCCGCATACCTTCTTCATATTTGTTCTATCAGCCGTCTCTGTTGGTCCTTCATTTACTGTTTTAGTGACTTGGTTTGCTGGAAAGATGAAAAAGGTTGAGGTTGTACCTTTCAAAACATATGTAAGTCTTGCGCGTGTATCAGGTTTTATGTTCATTATTTATTTTATCTACAGGATGTGGGATGTCTATAGCATGTCTGCCGAGTTCGTGCCATTATTTGATAGAAGTTATTTGGATTTGTGGGGCGGGCCATTTGGACTGTGGATGTTAGTCCTTGAATTGGTAGCGTGTTTTATCCCTGTGATATTGCTAAATATTAGAAAATTTAGAGAGACTGAAAAGACTTTAATAATCGGTGTGGGATCAGCAACCCTAGGTATGATAATGAACAGAGTAAACGCTACAATACATGGTTTTTCAGTACCCAATTTTCCATGGAAGGAATTCCAATCCTATAGTCCAACGGTGCAGGAGTGGTTTCTTACCCTGGGCATCTTTGCCAGTATGGCTTTAGTATATATGTTGTGTTCAAAATATCTTCCTCTTTACCCAAATATAGAAAAACAGGAGAAGGTTGCTTAGAGAGATATTAGGGAATATTCTATTTCATTACATTTTAGACATTTTCTTATTATCCAAATAGTTTGCAGAAAGAATACAAATTATATGATTTGAATAAATCGATTTAGATTTCACTGAATAAAGAATAATTAAAGCAATAATTTTTTCAAAGCAAACATAACTGCAAATAAGACATAAGCCCTCTCCACCTCCTCTGACGGTGGAGAGGGCTTATGTCTTTTACTATTTAAAGAGTTTAAAAAGGACGAAAATTGAAGAAAATGTCATATAAGGATTTTAATAGATAATTTTCAAATTATATTGACAACCTGTAAGTTGAAATTTACCTAAAGAGCATTATGAGAGATAAATGTTAGAGATCTATTAACTGTAGTGGATAGTGAAATTGAAACTATAATATGAAAGTCTTATTTTGTTGGATTTACTTTTCCACTCAGATTCCCTGAACCAGATGATTATGAAAAATGGTTCTCTCAGGTTGGTTTAAAAACTGAACGAATTGAACTGATCCCAAAGGACATGAAACATAAGGGCAAAGATGTCTTAGCGGGTTATATTAGTTCAACATGGCTTCCGTTTACTGAAAGAGTCCCTGATAAACTAAAGGAATCATTTATTAGTAATGTTGTAAACGCTTACCTCAAGATTCATCTCATCGATAAAGACGGATTTACATATGTGCATATGATGCGTCTTGAAGTTAAGGCATGTCAAAAGTAATTGACTTTGATTTTGTTGGTGGAAGTTCAGTGGATTTCTTCGTGAGATGAGGTTTCGGGATAGAATTTGAATTGGCAAGTCATCAGCATCTATGCTGTGTACTTGGGCACAATTAAGTGAATATGAGCCATAGAGTAAGGGGGATTGGAATGGTTGAAAGAGATGACCTCATTGCTTTTTGCGGTCTCTATTGTGATGATTGTTTTGGATATAAAGGTAAGATTGCTGATTTGGCAAGGGACCTTAGAAAGGAGTTACGACAAGAAAAGTTTGATAGAATTGTTGACGGCATACCCTTTAAGGAGTTTCGCAACTATAAAGAATGCTATGACGTCTTGGGGGCTCTTGTAAGATTAAGGTGTAAAAATGCATGTAGGGGAGGTGGAGGGAATCCATTCTGTAAAATCAGGAAATGTTGTCAGAAGATGGAAATTGTTGGTTGTTGGGAATGCAATGAATTTGAAAAATGTGAAAAACTGGATTTTTTAAAAGTAAACCATGGTGATGCTCATTTGAAAAATCTCAGAATAATTAATAAAAAGGGAGTAGATGAGTTTTTTTATGGAAAAAAATATTGGTATACAGTGATTAAAGAAAAAAAATAGTTTTGTAGGATTTATTTTAGTATGTAAGAGTTAATATTTACTTCCAATGTCTTCAAGTAATCCTCATCCTCCACATTTAGAAAGAATCATCCGCGAACTATGCTGGCATTGTTGACTAAAATGTCAATGTCTCCTATAACCAGTGTTACTCTATTTGCTGTTTTATAAACAATAGCTCTGTCTGTTATATCAACCTGATAACCAAAAACCTTTGCTCCCAATTCTTCTAACCCAGTTTTAGCTTCCTTCAGTTATTTTTTATTGATATCCCATAGCACCAGTTTAGCTTTGTACTTTTCCAAATAAAGTCCCATCCCCATTGCACTGCCAATTGTTTATTGAGTCGCTTCTCAGCTATTCGATTTAGTAAATAATATAAATTAAAGCTGGACAATATAAAAGAATGAGGAATAATGTTGATTAAGGGAGACATCTCACTTCTAGACGGTTACTATTGATGTTCATAATTTGCGGTAATTCAGGGTATTTGAGGAGATTCTAATAAATATGGATAATTGTATATGGAAATGTGCAGATAGGGCTTCTTCATAGCTAAGGGCTGTATTGAGTTATAAGTATATGTTTCCAAATATACTTTTTTTTAAACAAATATTAACATTATAATTTTATTTATAATTGTAACCTTTGATAATGAATATTTTCTCATCAAATGATAAGGAAGCAATAAACATGAATAGTATCTTAAAAAAATTAGCTTTAATAAATCTAGATATTTTATATTCAATAAACTTTATTTGTTTGGCTGGAATCATATATGGAATTTTTTAATTTTTCTCAGTGGAAATGTTTAAAAAACAAGAATGTAATAATCACCGATATACTCATTAAGCGTAAATATTTTCCAATGAAAAGAGAAATTTTCAAGGTATGAATATTCGGTCAAGTATAAAGTATAATAAAAAGGAGCATCACAATATTGATGGATGAATCTAAGAATAACGAAGAGAATAAGCATTTAGTATTGCCATCCGAGGTTTTACCAGAGGTTATTCCAATTATTCCTGTATATCAACGACCAGTCTTTCCTGGGATGGTAATCCCTGTTGTGCTCAATGGACCAACATTGCTTGAGACAACTCGGCAGATTGTCTCGAAAGAGAATAAGATCGGTGGTATTGTCTTAATTAAAAATCAACATGATGGCACAATTGTATCAGAAGACCTCTATCAAGTGGGAGTAACTGTAAAGATATTAAAGGTTGTTCCAATAGATGAAGGCACTATTCAGATGACCATAAATGCGCTACATAGATTCACTCTCACTGAAGTAATGAATGATGAACCTGGAATACTTTGGAAGGTTTCTCATTATATCGAGAAGGATTTGAAATCAACGGATGAAATAAGAACATATTCAATGGCGATTATTTCAGCTTTAAAAGAGCTTATTAAGTCCAATTCACTTTTTCAGGAGGAGTTGAAATTATTCTTAAACAGGTTTACCATGGAGGATCCAGGTAAACTTTCAGATTTTGTAGCATCAATGACCTCTGCCGAACCACATGAAGTACAGGAGATATTAGAGACATTTAATGTAAAAAAGAGAGCAGAGAAGGTGCTTATTCTTTTGAGAAAGGAGATGGAGCTTAGTAAGCTTCAACAAAAGATAACCAAACAGATTGAAGAGAAGCTTTCAAAAAATCAGAAGGAATTCTTTTTACGCGAGCAGCTAAAAGAGATAAAAAAGGAATTGGGACTTACAAAAGATGAAAAGACTTCTGAGATTGAAAAATTTGAAGAGAGAATAGAGAAACTCAAACTCACTGAAGAGGCAGCAAATAAGATTGATGAAGAACTCAATAAGATGAAGTTGCTTGAGCCAAATTCTCCAGAATATGGTGTGAGTAGGAATTATTTGGATTGGTTAACCTCCCTTCCCTGGGGTATATATTCTGAGGATAATTATGATATTCAAAAGGCAAAATTAGTATTGGATCGTGATCATTATGGTCTGGATGATGTAAAGGAGAGAATACTTGAATTTATTAGCACTGGAAAGATGAAGGGGAATCTTTCCGGTTCTATCATATGTTTTTTGGGGCCACCTGGGGTTGGCAAAACTTCCATAGGTAAATCAGTAGCTGAAGCCTTAAATAGAAAGTTCTTCAGATTTTCACTCGGCGGTATGAGGGATGAGGCAGAGATAAAGGGCCATAGAAGAACATACATTGGAGCAATGCCAGGGAAGATCATTCAAACCCTGAAACTTGTTCAGACAGCAAACCCTGTTATTATGTTGGATGAGATTGACAAGCTTGGAGTTAGCTTTCAGGGTGATCCAGCTTCAGCCCTTTTAGAGGTCCTTGACCCGGAACAGAATTCTCAATTTCTCGATCATTACTTGGATGTGAGATTTGATCTATCCAATATTCTTTTTATCATGACAGCAAATCAACCTGATACCATTCCCCCGCCGCTACTTGATAGGATGGAGATAATGAAGCTGTCAGGATATATTTTAGAAGAAAAGTTTCAGATTGCTAAAAGATACCTTATCCCAAAGCAGCTAAAAGAGCATGGTTTGAAAAAGGGGATGGTCAAGGTGGACAATAAGGCAATTAAAAAGGTTATTAGTGGGTATGCCAGGGAGGCAGGTGTAAGAAGTGTTGAGAATAACATAAAAAAAATTATGAGAAAATCCACAAGGAAGTTTGCTGAAGGGGAGGAAGAAACAATCCAGGTAAATGTCGACAATATTGAAGATTTTTTAGGTAAGCCAAGATTTACAGATGAATCCTTGTATGACAAGAAAATACCAGGTGTAGTTATGGGATTGGCCTGGACAAGTCTCGGAGGGACAACATTATATGTAGAGGCTACAGCTATGCCCTCAAAGACAAAGGGCTATAAACAAACGGGGCAACTTGGCGATGTTATGAAAGAATCTACTGAGATCGCCTATTCATATATACATTCCATGGCAGAGGAGTATAGTATAAGTAAGGATTTTTTCGAAACTCATTATATTCACCTTCATGTGCCTGCTGGCGCGACACCTAAGGATGGACCCTCTGCGGGGATAACAATGGCCACTGCGCTCTATTCTCTTGCAAAGGATAAACCTATTAAAAAGCAGATCGCAATGACTGGCGAGCTTACTATTACTGGCAAGGTTCTACCCATTGGTGGTGTAAAAGAAAAGACCATTGCCGCAAAGAGAGCAAAGGTAAAGACGATAATCTTCCCCATGGAAAATATGAAAGACTTTGACGAACTACCAGATCACATTAAAAAGGGAATTGATGCGCATTTTATAAATTATTTCGATGAAATTTTGGAGATAGTTTATTAGAATTGTCTTCATTTTTGTTTTTATGGACTTCAATCAAAAGCAAATATCTACTTGTGAAAATTCTATGTTGATATTATAATAATAGAGTAGTTTTATTGATCTCACATTAGGGTATGATTGGGAGTGCATATCTCCTCATAAATATCAGTTAATCTTGCTTCGTTGGAAATAATTGTAATATATGCCTATAAGATTATCCATTTATTTCTCATTGACATACCTGAGAAGGGAGAGGGAGATAAAAGCTATAAAAAGGAGAAATTTTATTGGATCAGGTTCAGCAATGGGGAATTGATGTAATAATTGCTATTCAGCAATACAGAACACCATATCTTGATTACTTCTTTAAGGTCATCACTACATTAGGGGATAGCATCTTCTATCTTATATTTTTGCCGATTATATTTTGGTGCTCTAATACAAGGGTATCTGTTCGTCTCTTCGCAATATTCTTTCTTTCAAGCTGGATCAATTCTGAACTCAAGAACATCTTTGAACAACCACGTCCCTACAATCTGAATCCCGACGTTAAGATTGGAGAAACAGGTGGACCGGGGCTTCCCAGTGGTCATGCTCAGGGGTCTTTCATTTTATGGACCTATCTTGCCTGCTGGGTACAAAAGGGTTGGTTTTATGCCTTTTCTGTGTCAATTATAATTCTTATCGCTTTTTCACGTGTTTATTTAGGTGTTCACTTCCCCACAGATATTTTAGGAGGTTGGATAATTGCATGCCTGCTACTACTTGCTTTTTATGGTTCAATTGAAAAAATTGAAAAATGGCTCAAAAACCTTACACTTATTCAGGGAATGTTAATCACTTTTACAATACCTTTCCTCTTAGCGCTAATGCTTCCAACAAAGTGGTCTGTCTCTCCAATGGCACTGTTGGCTGGATTTGGTCCGGCCTTCTATATTGAGCGTAAGTATGTCAAATTTGATAGAACCGGCAACCTCCTGCAGTTGTTATTGCGCTGTGCAATAGGTATTCCAATGCTTATAGCTCTGCATTTTAGTTTGGGATTAGTTGCTATTGATGGAGTCGCTATGGGGTTGGTTTCTGTTTTTATTCATTTTTTTGTTATCGGCATATGGATAAGTCTATGCTCCCCTTGGATATTCAGCAGGATTAGATTTCTATAATCTAATAGTATAAACCCCTCATCAGCCTGTTGATCTTCCTGACCCGCTTAATATTTCCCCAAAAAAATAAATGTATCAAATGTAAGGGAAACAGATTTTATCACAAAGGTCAGCTGTTATTTATATAGTATATCAGATTAATTCATTCTGATAGTAACTTTTTAATTGATTTTCCCATATAAATTAATAAATTTAGTCATCTTTCGTATTGTTTTGGATGATATTTCTATGTTTTGTTAAGTATTTATGAATTGTGGAACAATTGCTCAATGAATGATTTTACAGTAATATCATACTCAAGTTCAAATACCAATAATCTTCTATCACTCACAGAGTCCAGATCGAGATATATGCTTCCCTTTGGGGGAAGATATCGGGTGGTTGATTTCACAATTAGGAATTCCATTTCCTCCGGCGCTCGAAAAACAATAATATATAACAACTGTGAGGATGAACTCGAATCATATGTTGAGCACTATGGGCCCTTTAAGAATATGAAATTCCCTTTAATAAAGGTGGTCTCACGGGAGTATTCCGATATGAGGTTCTGCTACAATCTCATTCTTGATAGCAATACAGCCTATTATATCATATATAATGGAGATAATCCTTCTGTAATTGACTTTACTCAGTTATTCAAGGTATATAAGAAGATGAGATCATCTGCTGTTCTTTTTAAGCTGAAGATTTCAGGAAAGGCGACTATGGCACATACGGTTCTTGTAATTAATCAGAAGGGTCTAATGAAGATTATTAACTCTGCAATTGAAGAAGATAGCAGATCTCCAAATATTTTTGAAATGATAATTAACATTCTAACGAATAAGGGTATTAAGAGTGATATAATAGATGCTTATTACTGGCCAGTAAAAAATATACCAGAATATTATTATATCAATATGGATATTCTTAGAGATCCGACATTATTAAAGCTTTTATGTAGTGAATCCTTGATGAGGGGTTTTATAAATAATGATAGAGCGGCTAAGGTTGGGATAAAGGCTAATATATTAAACTCATTTATATCCGATAACTGTCAGATTTTTGGGACAGTCATAAACTCAATTATATTTCCTGGAGTCGAGATTGGGGAAATGTCCATTGTAAAGGATTCAATTGTGTTGCCTTTTACACGCATCGGTGCTGGCGTTAGGATAATCAAGTCTCTAATAGACGAGCGGACTGACTTTAATACTGAAAAGGATCATCTTAATATTGGTGATGGTTGTATAATTGGCACAAGGGATAATCAAATAAAGAATAATGATTTTCCCAGATCAGTTTTTGGTAGTATAACCTTAATTGGTAAAGATTGTACAATCCCTGAGGGAGCTAAAATAGGCGGCGCTTGTTATATCGCTTCAGGTAAGGGCGAGAAATTTTTTTCAAAGACTAGACATCTATATAATGGATTATCAATTGCATAATAGCGGCTTTGCCATAAATGAATTAATTGAAGGCATTGTTTAATAAACCTAGAATCTATTTAAGAAGATTTAGGAAGATGAAAGAGGATATTGTAGAAATGGATTTCACATATCTCAGGTTTTATTGCTGGGATTATTTTTCATCGGTTTTTTGTGAAAAGATAGGTTGAATGATATGAAAAGAGTTTTTTTTATAATTATAATAGACTTATTATTTGTATTTATCACAAGAGCCTATTCTGAGGTTGCCGTCATCCCCTTCAAAATGATTAACCCATCTAGGAGTAATCCAATGGGAATGGGAAAAGAGTATGCAAAGCTTCTTGGCGCGGCTATATCAATTAAAAAGGGATTAGAGATATATCCCCCGACCCAATTGCAGACGTTTTTACATAAATTATCATTAAATCCCCAGCGGTCTATAACAGAAGAAGACCTGCAAATCTTAAGCAGGGCTATACATTCTGATTATTTTTTGCTTGGGGGTCTGTCTTGGGTAAAGGATTTATATCTATCTGAGAGTATTTTGTATTCGATTAGGGATCAAAGAATCGTATCACGCAGCCGTGAAAAATCCAACAGTCTCCTTCAATTAGCAGAGAAGGAGGTCGCAAGTATCTTTTATAATTATACTGACAAGACCATGGGGGAGACGCCTGACCTATGCCTAGATGTTGCTCTTTTGATCGATATTTCTCATTCCATTAGGAGTGAGTGGAGATCAGTAAATAATGGAGTATTAGATTTATCACGAAGTATTTTTGATATATGGAATATTAACTCAAGGGTGAATATTGTCCCTATGTCCACAGATCATTCTTATGATGAAAATTTGATGTATCACACTTCCCTTTTTAAGATTAAAAAGGGATTATCAAACTTGAAGCCAGGCGGCATTTGTTCGACTCAAATTCTTGAAAAGGCTCTTGCCAATACGCTGAATAATAGCTTTTGGCGGGATAATTCAGATAAGATAATTATTGTCGTCATGAATTCAATCCTTCAAAGTGGGAGGTTTTTAGAGAGATTTGCATTGAGGGCAAGGGGAAGGGGTATTCAAATATTTACAATTGGACTTGGGTGGATGAGTCATAAATCAATGGAAATACTAGAGCGATTATCGATTATAGGGAAGGGGCTTCACTTTGCAGCATCCTACCATCAGAGGCTTTTCGACACATCAGCCAGGATTATAGATATATTTATGGAATCTGGAAGATTGTTTCATGGACGAATCCATAGGAATATGTGGGAGGATGGCCTGTTTGAGAGTGCTGATGCTGTAAAAGCGGGGGATGTTGGGATGCCGAAGAGTTATTTGAGTGAGATATTATATGATGAAGCCAAATATCAAATTAATGCCTACAATATGTCAGGATTTTATTCGATTCTAACTGGGATGAATATTATCAAGACATATCAATTGGAGAATAATGTTTCAGTATTATTGAGTAAAGTTGGTTATCACTTCCTGGAGACGGAATACAAAACTCCAGTAAAGAAAACACTTGGACGAGTTCTTCTTGTAGATGAAAAAATATCCTTTTGGGTTGATGTTGTAAATAAGGGGGATATGGATTTTTTTGAAAGATTGGTATTCTTGAAACATTACTTTATACTTGGTGTGTCCCTGCAGGAGAAGCCAGGAGAACCATATGGGATTACGTTTAATCCCTATCATTTTGTTACTAATCTCTCTGGAGAGTATATACCTGATTTAATAAGGATCAATCTAAAAGAGATAGTTCAGCGTTCGGATTACTATATGAGTAATGGGTTATGTTATCCTCCTATATGGTTTATCAAAGTAAAGGCTGAACAAATAATTAGGAATAAACCTGTTAATGATATACGAGATCAAGGGTAAGGATTAGACGAATAAAGGGATTAGTAAACAGAATGATGGGATTGTTGATTTAGTCTGTTGGTTTCATAAATCAGTTAGATCATTATATTTTTTCAATTTGATAATAGGGAAAGAATTCTTTTATTTTAAGTTTTTAGGATAGACTTGTTGACGATTTGATATTAATTTGTTATAATAATACCGGGCGACTGTTAGCACTCTGTATTGATGAGTGCTAACAGTCGCCAATGGTAATTCTAACTTAATTAGGTTTATGGAGGGGCTAATTTATGAGAATGGATAAACTGACGCTAAAAGCACAGGATATTATATATAACGCACAAAATATTGCCACAGAGAATAATCATCAGGAGATTCAACCTGAGCATCTTTTAAAGGCTCTGATCGTTCAGGATGGAGGAATATTTAATTCTATTGCTCAAAAAATTGGAGTTTCCTCATATGAAATAAAGGATGAGGTTGATAGAGCCATTGCCTCGCTCCCCAAACAGATTGGAGCGGGTCCTGGCGGCGGTTCAATGTCAATGTCTTTGTCTGATGTTCTCAATAATGCATGGGATGAGGCTGTTAATCTTAAGGATGAATATCTCAGCACAGAACACCTGATACTCTCCCTCTCCTCGAAGGGGAATACTAAATCCAAAACTATTTTAAATGCACATGGTTTTACCAAAGAGAATATTTTGAAGGTTCTCATGGATATTCGTGGCAGCAAGAGGGCGACAGACGAGAGCGCTGAAGAGAAGTACAACGCCCTAGAGAGGTATGCCAGAGACCTGACCAGATTAGTAAGGATGAACAAGCTGGATCCGGTAATTGGGAGGGATGAAGAGATCAGAAGGGTAATGCAGGTCTTGACCCGAAGAACCAAGAACAATCCTGTATTGATTGGGGAGCCTGGGGTTGGCAAGACTGCGATAGTTGAGGGGCTTGCACAGAGGATCGTAGTTGGTGATGTTCCGGAGGGGTTGAAAAACAAGAGAATCGCGGCATTGGATATGGGAGCGCTTGTTGCTGGAGCAAAATACAGGGGAGAATTTGAGGAGAGACTGAAAGCCGTTATTCTGGAGATTGAGGAATCAGAGGGCGATGTAATCCTCTTTATTGACGAGCTTCATACCCTAATAGGGGCTGGGGCTGCTGAGGGTTCTATGGATGCCTCGAACATGTTGAAACCTGCTTTGGCAAGGGGAGAGCTTAGATGTATTGGCGCGACAACCCTTGGTGAGTATCAAAAGTATATCGAAAAGGATAAGGCGCTTGAGAGAAGATTCCAGCCAGTCTACACCAAGGAGCCAAGTGTTGAGGATACCATTGCCATCTTAAGGGGATTGAAGGAGAAATATGAGGTGCATCATGGTGTCAGGATATCTGACTCCGCTGTTATTGCGGCTGCTAAGCTCTCTAACAGATATATTACCGATAGGTTTCTGCCAGATAAGGCAGTGGACCTTATTGACGAATCCGCTTCTCTCATAAGGATGGAGATTGACTCATTACCCATAGAGCTTGATGAGATAGAGAGGAAAATAAGACAGCTCACAATAGAGAGGGAGGCGATAAAGAAGGAAAAGGATGATATTTCAAAGGAAAGACTCCAAAAGATTGAAGAGGATCTAGCAAATCTAAATGAGAAAAAGAATGAGTTAGTTGGCCAGTGGAGGAATGAGAAGGAGGTGATATCAGAGATTAGAACGATCAAGGAGAATATCGAGAGATTGAAGATTGAGGAACAGAAAGCTGAGAGAGAGGGTAATCTCAATCTTGTCGCTGAGATAAGATATGGCAAGATTATTGAGCTTGAAAAGAGAATGAAAGGGATGAATGATAAGCTTGCTAATATTCAGAGCGATAGGAAGCTCTTAAAAGAGGAGGTGACTGAGCAGGAGATCGCTGCTGTAGTGTCGAGATGGACTGGGATTCCAGTTAATAAGATGCTTGAGGGGGATAAGGAGAAGATTCTGCATATGGAGGCTGTGCTAGGTCGTAGGGTGGTTGGACAGGACGAGGCGATAATTGCAATATCCGATGCAGTGAGGAGATCTCGATCCGGCATTCAGGATATAAATAGACCCATAGGATCATTTATCTTCCTAGGCCCTACTGGTGTTGGGAAGACCGAAACAGCGAAGGCTGTAGCAGAGTTTTTATTCAATGATGAGAAGGCTATAACCAGGATTGATATGTCTGAATATATGGAAAAGCACTCTGTGGCGAGGTTAATTGGTGCTCCCCCAGGATATGTAGGATATGATGAAGGGGGGCAGCTTACGGAGTCTGTCCGAAGAAGGCCATATTCAATAATACTATTTGATGAGATTGAGAAGGCTCATACAGATGTCTTCAACATTTTTTTACAGATTCTTGATGAGGGAAGACTAACTGATTCAAAGGGTCGTACTGTTGATTTTAAAAACACCCTTATTATTATGACCTCCAATATCGGAACATCATATATTGCAGATGCATCTATACCAATGGAGGAGCGAGAGAGGGGTGTGGAGCAGGAGCTTAAACTCCGCTTTAAGCCAGAGTTTTTGAACAGGGTTGATGAGATAATTATATTTAATCCTCTTACTAAAGATAATATCAGAAATATAGTAAAATTACAGCTAAATCTCCTTGCAAAGAGTCTTAAAGAGCAAAGGGGTATTACACTTAAACTCACAGAGAGGGCTATTGATTACCTTGTAGATATTGGATATGATCCTCAGTTTGGAGCCAGACCCCTAAAAAGGGCAATTCAAAAGCATCTTCTAAATCAGCTTTCAGTTAAGTTATTGAGTGGCGATATTATGGGAGAAGAAAATATTATGATTGACAGCGATAAGAAATCCCTAGTCTTTAGTTGACTTTGATCAATTTATGTTGTATATTATGCAGATTTGGACAGATCAACCCCTTTTGATTGCTCTATATGGATTAATAGATGAGATTTAGTAAATATTTATTATATAATTTGTTTGTATTGACCATTCTGACAGCAAGTCTCAGTGCGTCCACTGATCTCACTATTGATCTTATAGATGATATTGAGTTTGTCAATAAAGAGATGACAGAGAGTAGTTTTGAACAATTTCCAACTCTTTTTTTCTCTGAGAATGACGAGGTTATACCCACTGCTTTTGCTATGGTGAATACACTGGGTTATCCTATGGGGAAATCAACAATATGTCTTTTCCCTCACTTTGAGTTTGGCATTGCGGCTGGAGGTGGTCTTCTGGAATATAGCAGAAAGGATGATTATACGGATGAGAAGCCCTCTGTTCCCTTTGGAGGTGTGAATTGTGGTTTCCATTGGGGAACTGGTATCACAGATAGATTAGATATAACCTTTAAACTTTTTTTCTTCTCCCTTGAATGGGTATCATCTATAGATCAGACTTTTCAAGGGGAAGGGGTTACAACATCCTATGAAATAAAATTGGATGAATCTGATGTGACCTCCTTAGGTGTTAAAGGGAGATACCGATTGATAAGGGATAGACTTTACATCCCTATGGTATACACCTTTGGTGGTATTACCCTAAATCTGAGTATTGATTATATGAAAGGAGAAGTTGGTACCACATTCAGCTTATCCGACACTCAGAGTGTTGACCTAAATTATCAAACAATGCCTATTTCAGCCAACATTTCATCCAATATTTGCGGGGAAGGAACTATAGACTGGAATATTCTCACCATTACACCGGAAATTTTTGCATATATTGATCTTTTTCATGTCTTTAGCCTCTATACCGGCCCTTCTGTTTCCTTTAATTTCGGTTCCTTTGATTTTAATATTGATGCAACAGGTGATTTCATTGTACTAATAGATCCGATAAGTGGTGATATTGGAAATGTGACTCTTCGTTCCAGAAATCATATGACCCCCAGACTCATAATTCCCAAGTGGACTGTTGGGTTTGAGATTGATTTATTGTTGGCCAAGTTGCAGATAGAAGGGGCTACCCTCCTTACAAGCGTTACAGATAGCTTTACTGCGCAGGTTGGTATACGATTTCAATTATAAATGCGAAAGACGATTTAATGTAAATCCCTTTATGCTTAATTATTAGACATTAGTTTGATGAACTGGAATGGAATTTCTTATTCATCTATACTATAATTCCTTGCTTTACATAATATATAGTTGTGGTATAATGTCTGTGATGAGGATAAGGGGGGCTTGCTTTTATCACTATTATTTTCTCAATTATAAAACCAATCAATTATTATATAATCATACTATAGCAATGTAGATCCATTGAACGGATATATTTCGAATATTAATATACAATTTAGATGAAGGGGTAGAAGGAAGGATTCTCTTTTATTTGGCATTGTTATATTGTACAAATAAACTACATTTCAAAAGGGGAAAGAAATGAAAAAAATGTTTAGAATTTTATTCGCAGTATTGACTTTTGGGTATTTCTCACAGGTATTGGCAGAGGCTGCTACCTTAACTGGAACTCCTCCAACCGTTACGGTTACAAGAATTGGTTCTATCACTGATTCTGCAATACTCAATCCAATAAATTCAGAAATTGAGACGGAACTTATAAATGCATTCAACCTAGCTGTTATTGAAGCTAATGAAAGTTTATCTATATTTCAAAATCAGGATGACCTTGCAAAAGGATTTGCTAATGCCAATGCTTACGCCTCACGCGCTGCGACCCATCAGGGATATCAGGATTATTCACACTTTGCTGTCACAACGGGCATAATGGTGGGAGTACAGACACCCAGCATTGATCCTGATTATTATGATGATTTAGAGGACAAGGTTAAGGAGGATGGTGATCTATACGCTGGGGTTGGCGTTGGCTTGGCCATGATAAACGTGGGTATTAACGCGAATTTTATCTATCCAGGATTATACTTGAGTTTCAAATTCGGAAAACTCCCTGAGAGCATCAATGAGATCGATGATTTTCAAACGAAGTCAACCCTCTTAGGTCTGGGTTTGAATTATACATGGAAAAAATCTAAGGATTATTTCATGGGTCTTATTAGATGGCGTGGGATATCCCTTGGAACTGGCCTATTGTATAACAAAACTGAGGTGGATCTAACGGTTAATATGGAGCCAATAATTGAAGAAATCCCGGATTACGATCTCTCGGCTTATGGCTTGAATGATATAACAGGTGTCAGTGTTGAGCTTACCCCTTCCTTTGTTATGGGAGTGCATGCAAAGACGATAAGCATTCCCTTTGATGCCACAACCTCAGTACGCTTGCTATGGGTCCTTAATCTCAACCTCGGAGCAGGGGTTGATATAGACATGGGAACATCTGATATTATCCTTGAAGCGGCTGGCGATGTGCACGCTAATGTGCCGGAGAACGCAGATGTTGAAATGAGCAACATTCCAGGCAGTGTTATTATAGACGGGAGCACAAGAGATGCGAAACCATCTTTTGTGAGGCCTAGAGTAACCACAGGTGTTGGAATAAATATATTGCCGATTAAGATCGACATCCCCATAACATGGTATCTGACATCTGGTTTTGCTGTTGGAATTACAGCAGGAATAGTCTGGTAAATATTTTTTATAAATATTCTTGATTTCCGTTTTTACTTTACATATTCTGATTAAAATAACTAAATTATATTTGTTCATTGGCTTGACTATTATATCGTTGTATAATAAATAACCTATTATATGAAATTATAATAGTTTTTCCAAGGAGGAAAATAATGAAAAAGCTTATCCTATGGTTTGGTATTTCTATCGGAATAGTGCTTCTTCTGATTGTCATTGCTGGTGTAGTAGTAATGTTTGTTGTGGATAAGGAGATGATCGCTTCACAGATGGAAAGCTCCCTCAATAGACATGTTACTATTGGCGACATTGATGTTGGTATATTCTCTGCACTATCAGGTATTGAGGTTAAGGATGTAAAGATATCTAATTACAAAACCCGAAAACAACTAGAGGCATTGAAGGATAAGCCCGTTAAGAAGAGGGATCTTTTTGTCGGATTAAAGGCCTTCAGTTTTAAGATTCGATTTTTACCGCTTCTATCCGGCAATTTTGTATTAAATGAGTTTGTCTTAGATGAGCCAATCATTAACATAATTAAGAATAGGGATGGCAGCTTCAACTTTGACGATTTGACCAAGCCAAAGTCGGGGGAACCTGAGAAGGAGGAGAAGAGGACTGAGGGCAAGGCTAAAACCAAAACAGACGAAAAGGGCAAAAAAGCCTCTGACAAACCCTTTACCGCAGATGATCTTCCCATTGAGATAACAATCGGTAAGATTGGAATTGAAAAGGGAGAGCTAAAGTACCTTGACAGAACCCTTGGGCAGACATTTCAGGTTTATAACCTCACTGCGCTAATCCATTCAATAGATATTGATCCAAAGGATCTCGATAATGGAAATTCTGTAAAACTAAAAGTAGAAATGGGTGTTAAAACCATTGGCAAGATGAAGTCAGGAAGCGTAAAATCTTTTGATATAGGGTTTGATATCAATGGCAACATCATACCATTTGATATAAAAAGCCGAAAGGCTGATCCGGAGATTGATCTACTGATGGGGCTCCCTTATGGAACCATTACAGGACTCCAAATTTTCGAAAAGATGAAGTCAGTGGAAGCCCTGTCTAAATATTGTGGGAAATTAGATTTTCTCAAGAAGGATATAAAATGGAGCAATGCCTTTGTTAAGGTCTGGTACAAAGGTGGAATAGTAAAATTTAGTGAGAGCAAAATAAATACTGATGATTATCTGTTAACCTTTGTCGGCTCTACAAATGTAAATTCAAAAGCTATTGCTATTGATGCTGACATGCTGCTTGCTGATAAACATCAGGACTCCATCCGCTCTGGAATTACGAAAAATGTATCCAAGAGCATTAAGGGCAAGATGAAGAAATATGTTAAACCAGATCAGATTACCAGTATCGCGATGAAACGGATCGCAAATGAGGATGGGAAGGTATACCTGAAGTATAGTATAAAGGGCACATTAAGCAAGCCAGATGCAAAACTGGTCCATCCCAGGCTGCCATCAATAAAAGGGTTAATAAAGGATTCAGCTGGAGATGTAAAGGATATTGCGAAGGAGAAGGTCAAAGAGATTGGGAAGAAGGTTGCGGAAAAGGCTGTGGACAAGGGCAAGGATAAGGCAAAAGAGGAAATAGAAAAGAAGCTTGACAAGAAATTTAAGAAGCAATTTAAATTTTAAGCAACCCTTATATATTATTAATCCTATATATCTTCTATTCAGGCCTTTGATGGAGTGATAGGTTAATTCGCTAGATTTTTTTGCTATTATGAAAAAATACTCTTTTCTTCAATCAGGATGTTTATTGAAACCCTTAAAAATATGATATTCATATTATTTCTCCTGTCTCATCTTTTTCACTCCTGTGCAATGGACGCGCCAGAGAAGGGATATGATTATTTAGCCCCACCAGTTATTACTAATGCCTTTCAGTCTCAGATGGATAACAAGAAAATAGTCGTCGAATTCAGGGGATACAATAATGAGTACTACTTTGACGGTTATAATATCTACATATCCACATCCAACATGAATAGAAACAATATACGAAGTTATAAATATGTTCAAGTTGATGGCTATACATCTGCAGAGCCTTCCTTTCCTTTGAGTCCGGAGGAGTATGATCCAGATCTAACCAGAGAGGCCATCCTTTATCATTATTACAGGGATGTTGAGGATATGGGAGACATCCCATTCCCATTTGAGGAGGGGACAACATATTATATACTGCTATGTTCTCATCACAGATTTGGGGAAATTTTCCCTGAAGGCGTCAGCAACCAGGTAAGCGTAGAGTTTGGCCAACAAGAAGGGATTAACAATGAATAAATCATTCTTAATACTCATAGGTATCTTTATCTTAGCCTGTAATGATATTGAATTTGAATATTATCAGCCGGCCAATCCACCTGTAGGTATAGAAATATCCAAATCAGATAATGATTATATTCTAGTATTTAGATCAGAAAACACTACAAATCAGAGATTTGGTGGATTTTTTATTTTCATTGACTCAAATATAAATGAACTAAAAAGAATAACTGATGAGTTACAGGATATCGATTTCGTTAATATGACAGATAGTGAGAGATTCATTTATACTGAACTCTATAAGGAAATGGCTCCATATATATTGGGCTCGCTTGTAGGGGATAATAGTGATGAATACAATCTGGGTATGGACTCGTCAATTGAAATCCTTTTTTCAGATGTTGAGGATGAGGGGAGAGATGTTAAAACCAACACTATTACTAAAAGTTTCTCAATGGATAGCATTGTCCCTGGTTCATGGTTGACGCTTGTGTCTTATCTTGTGGATGAAAACAATTTATTGGCTGGCGTCAGCATGAGGGGTGAGATTGTGGAGATTATACTATAAATATAATATTTCATGTCCACCGATTTATACTAATGGTATAGCAAATTTAGTCCTCAAATTTATTCTCCATTTCTGAATCTGGTACGCCATTGTTGTTCCAATTTCGTTTTTTGTAGTATAATGAAAGGAGCTTCTCAAATTCTTCTCTATCGATTACCTTGCCCGCATTTGGTCCTGTAAGCGCTGGGCGAGAGTGAACCTTGTATGGTAGCGTGTCATCCTTTCTGCTGATACCCATTCGGGCATTTATCAAGCGGGTTAGATCATAGATATCATTAGAGAGCTTCAAAAGGTGTTCAAGACCTACATCCCTTCCAGTTACATATCTGTAAAAATTTTCATAGTGCAGTTCATTCAGACCCAACTCTATCCATGGAAGGCGGCATACACCAAGCATATCGAATAGCGGACGCAGGGTTTGGTGATATATAACTGTGTCAACCTTAACCTCATCAGACCAATTTTGTCCCTCCTCCATCTCCTTGGCTATTGTCCAGGCGCGGGTATGATGAGCGCCTATGTCGGATGTAGCGTAGGCCAAACCCATGGATATGCCAGCACGGCTGTCATAGGCTGACTGTTCAAGACCCTTTACCTGAAGAATTATTTTATCCATCTCAGGCCATCTCTCAATTATTTTACGAGAGCCATCTGCAAGGATGTCTCCAATTCCCTGACGCATGGCGATCTTCTGAATCAGGTCTATTATTGCATCCTCGTCACCCCAGGATATCTTCCTATCATCAAGGTCAGCTAGAGTTAGTATACCCTGTTCATAACCCTCGATCACAGCTCCAACAATGTTGCCAGTTGAGATTGTATCTACACCCAATTCGTCGCATAGTCTGCTTGCAGATAGTATTGCTGCAAAATTGTCAATACCGAGGTTTGAGCCCAGCATAGCACAGGTCTCGTATTCAGGCCCCTCAGTTACAGTGCCGGTATACTTTCCGTTCTTTACAAGACAGATGTTGCCGCAACACATAGAACAGGCAAAGCATGCGCTGTCGCCTATCTTATACTGATCCAGCATCTTTGTGCCATTAATCTGCTCATGTTTGGCAAAAACACTGTCCTTGAAGTTGTAGGTTGGCAGGATCCCCTTTTCGTTTGCGTATTCGATTACGTTCATCAATCCTTGCTGCTGCCAAAGTTTAAAGTATTTATGTTCAACCATATATTTATAAGCCCTATCAGCCTCATCCATTAGCCCCTTGATATCAAAAACGGGAATGTCTTCATATCCTCGCACCACGATGGCTTTAAGATTTTTGGAACCCATGATTGCCCCGATGCCTGTCCTTCCGGCATTTCGACTCCAATCGGTGTTGATACATGCGAATCTTATCATATTCTCTCCAGCTATTCCTATTGTAGCCACATGGACCGCATGAGTGCCGAGTCGCTCCAAAATGATACCCTCAGTCTCCAGGCAACTCTTTCCCTTTAGTTCAGGCATGGGAATGATAGTCGTTTCATCGTTGTCAATAAAGAGGATGGATAATTTGTCAGACTTGCCGTCAATGGAGAGGACATCGATTCCTGACTGTCTAAGTTCAACTCCAAATCCGCCGCCAGCAGATGAATCCCCATACATATTAGTAGCCGGTGAGATGGCAATGAATGAGCATTTCCCAGATGCCGGTAAATATACTCCTGTGAGGGGACCAGGGGCAATAACTATGAGATTTTCTGGACCAAGGGGATCTATATAATAATTGTGCTTCTTAAGATTTTCCCACACCATTTTTGCGCCAAATCCCCTGCCACCGATATATCTTTCAATAAATTTATCTGAAAGGTTTTGACGCTCTATCCTCCCTGTTGTCAGGTTGACATGCATATGCTTCTTGAAATATCCACTCTTTATTGTCATAGCTCTTCCTTACCTATCTCTGCATAATGGATAATCTTCTTCTCCCCACTCTCGTAAAACTCGATTTCCTTCATTTGGGTGTAGCTCAATAAATTATGAAGGCGTTTCGATTCGCCTAACACAACTTCAGGAATAAGCATAAGCGCTCCTTTGGGGCATTTTTTTACACATTCAGGCTCTCCGTTGCACATATCGCACTTAATAGGATATTCGCAGTCATCATGAGCATATATCGCCCCAAAGGGGCATGCCTCTACACATTTGTAGCATGATATGCAGACAGACTCATCCAGTTGAACCACACCATTTACACGGCGCAGGGCGTCGACTGGACATACCTGCTCGCAAACGGGCGCCTTGCATTGGCTGCATACAATCGGCATCCTCATCACAGGGTGGGGATATGTTACCATAACTCGTATTGCTGACTTTTTTGGATTGTTTACTCCGAAATGCTTGATCGAGCAAACGAGTTCGCATATTTTACAACCTGAGCATTGCTCAGGTATTACAGTCAGTTTCTTGGACATTAGATCATACTCCTTTATTAATTTGCATCTGTTTATTATCTATCAATACCTTAATTCCTCATAGTATAACATCACAGAGGATAGTGGTAATTAAAGATCCAATGATATTATAGCTACATAATGAAGTAAAATTGTAAAACTTGTTTGATTATAATTGACAGAATAGCGACAACAGAATCGACCTTGAAAGTCAAGAGAAAAATACTGTTAGATAAGAAAATCAGGCATCTTATATAGATGCTATTGTGGTAAATATTGGGTGATTTTTTAAGATATCTGTTATTATATCAGTTTTTGAATGAGAAAAGAAGATGAAGAATTAAACTATTAGCGGATATTAAACATCCTCATCCTCAGAGGTTTCGGATTCAGGTAGACTAGTAATATCATACTGCTTCACAGATTGAAGGCCAGCATGAAGAGCCTTGAGGTTTATTCCCTCAGTTTTTTGGGGGGTTCTTGCTTTCAGGGCTTTTTCCAGGTTCTTTATAGACACAATTTCTGATAGAGATGCAATTGCTCCAAGGGCAATCATATTCGCAACCATTTGATTCTTTAATTCTTTAATGGCAATCTGCGTAAAGGGGATGGCCACAGCCCGATTGAAGGGTATCTGTTCAACAAATCCAGAATCAACAATAAGCAATCCTTGAGGTTTAAGACCACTGCAATAGGCATTGCATGATGCCTGATTCATGGCTAATAGCAGGTCAGTTTTTATTGCTTTGGGATAGTCAATTGGTTTATTGCTAATAACCACTTCTGCTTTGCTGGTTCCGCCTCTCGCTTCAGGCCCATAGCTCTGAGTCTGGCATACATATTTTTGGTCATATACTCCTACAGCTTCAGCCAGGATGATTGCCATAGTGATGATTCCCTGTCCCCCTGAACCGCTAAACCTTATCTCATATCGATCGTCTTTCATTCGGTTTCCTCTTCAGGTCTTATATTCTTTGTCATTTGTATTATTTTATTGTATTCTTCTGTATAAACAGGTTTCTGTAAATCTGCTAAAACGCCTATGGTAAACTTATCCTCCATAGATTCTTGCGTCATTTCATGTGTCTTTTCTATCGCTACAGCATGATCTCTAAAAAATTTCATCATTGTTATAGGATCAACCATATCATTTTTGCGACCGAATTGAGTATGACAATTTGAAAGAACTTCAACGACGCTGAATCCATTGTGAGTAATTGCCTTTTCAATAAGTTTTTCCAGAAGTTGGACATGATAAACAGTGCCTCTAGCAACATATGCTCCCCCGGCTGTTACTGCTAATTCTGAAATTGAAAATGGATGTTCAATATTTCCATATAAGGCTGTTGTGGCGAAGCTGCCATAGGGCGTGGTGGGTGAATGCTGCCCACCAGTCATGCCATATATCTGGTTGTTGATAATTATTGCTGTTAGTTCAATATTGCGCCTTGCGGCATGTATAAAATGATTGCCTCCAATCGCAGTGGCATCGCCATCTCCCATTACCGTAATGACCGTTAAAGAAGGCTTCGAAAGTTTGATGCCTGTGGCAAAGGTTAAAACGCGGCCATGAGTGGTATGCAGTGTATTGAAGTCAACGTAAACAGGCATTCTACCGGAACAACCAATCCCTGATGCCAGAACAATCTGGTCTTTACTTAGACCCAATCTGTCGATAGTTCGTACTAAAGCGCCCATTACGATGCCATTTCCGCAGCCCGGACACCAGACATGTGGGAACTTCTTTTCATGGCGCAAATATTTATGAATTATTCTTGTGGGCTTTTTTGCCATATTCAACTCCTAATATTGAGATTATATATAACAGCCTACATCTTTATTAGCTCACGGTATATCCCCTCTGGTGTTATCAACTGGCCATCAAAACGGTTATAATGGCTGATCTGAGACATGCCCTGGTTTACTCGTTTTACTTCCCTGCTTATCTGTCCCATGTTCATCTCCGGTACTATTACAGCCCGACATTGCGCCAGCATCTTTTCTACAGCTTTTCTTGGAAATGGGAAGAGTGTGATCAACTGCAACATTCCGGCCTTTATTCCACTCTCACGGGCATCAAGAATTGCCCTACGGGCGGAACGAGCGACAGAGCCATAAGCTATAATTCCTATTTCAGCATCATCCATCATAAAGGTTTCTGTTATCTGAATTTCATGAAAACCCTGTCTGATCTTGCGAAAGAGACGACTCATGAATATTTGGATTTCATCAGGACGTTGAGTAGGGAATCCATGTATATCATGGACGAGTCCGGTTACATGATATCTGTATCCATCTCCAAAGGCTGCCATGGGCGGGACTCCTCGACTGTTATCCTCAAAGGGTATGTGCCATTCCGGAGGTCTGCTGGGTGTAATTCTATCAAAGATTGTAATTTCATCCGGTGATGGAAGTATGATAGTCTCGCGGGTATGCGCTACTACTTCATCTGACAGAATGATTATAGGAACACGATATTTTTCTGATAGATTAAAGGCCTGAACAGTAACTTCAAAACAATCTAATACAGTGGATACAGCCAAAACAATAATAGGGTGATCCCCATGTGTCCCCCATCTTGCCTGCATCACATCCCCTTGTGACGGATTAGTTGGCAATCCTGTGCTAGGACCTCCTCGCATAACGTCTACTATTACACAGGGAGCCTCTGTAATGCAGGCATAACCCAAATTTTCTTGCATAAGCGAGAAACCAGGTCCGCTGGTAGCAGTCATGCTTTTGGCCCCTGCGAGTGAAGCGCCGATAACAGCTCCAATGCTGGCAATCTCATCCTCCATTTGTATGAATGTCCCCCCAGCCTGAGGTAGTCGTACAGATAATATCTCGCTGATCTCAGAGGCTGGAGTAATAGGATAGCCCGCAAAAAAATTACATCCCGCTGTTAATGCTCCCTCCACTATAGCTTCATTGCCATGCAAAAGCAACCTTTTATTGGATCCACTCTTTGTCATGATTGATTTACCTCAGTTTCATCATCCAGTTCTTCAATAGAAATAGCAAAGTCTGGGCAATGCAATTCGCAGAAACGGCATCCAACGCAATTATCAGGATGCTCGATCAATGGAACACTGTATCCATCCCTGCTAATTACGGATTTGGGACAAAATTCACTGCATATTCCGCAGGCCTTGCACCAATCATAGAATATTTTTGGAAGATAGCGTTTTTTATTCATGTTTAAATATATATCCTTTATTCAACCTAACATAAGTAACAAATAAAATATAGCCTTTTGTATTGCCCCTTACGAGGATATGAGGTATCACCCTTGTGTAAGGATTTAGGTATCATTATTATTTAATTTATCATTTATATAAAGGGCCTATAGTAAAAAAGGCACTGAGGTACAAAGAAGAAAATCAATATTAGTAGTGACTTTGTCCCTCTGTGCCTAGGTAATTTGTATTCTCCTCCAAGTAATGGCTGTTGACTCTACTTAAAGGGAGTGCACAAACAAAATCCATATAAATGTAACAATAATAACTAAAGTTAATTAAAGTAACAATTCTCAGAAATTATGCTAATTAAAGTGGTTGCCAATGTATCGTTACAATTATCGATTTATTGTAGTCGTTCAAATTTCATTAGAACAATATATTATTATCTTAATAATTATCTTTGTCAACCATATTGCTATTCTATTAATATTGCGTATAGTAAGTTTTAATAATTATCTTGGGAATTGTTGTGTTCTACCATGCTGATGGTGGACATGGCACTTTGTTGAAAAACTTTTTGTTATAATTGATCCTTACTATTCCTACAATCTATCATATGTAGATTATTAAATATGTTTATAAGTGGTTGAATGATTTCAGTTACAATAAATGATTCAAATCCTTCCCCTATTAGCGTACACTTTTGTCTATAGGACTTACAACTTAATCCTAATAATATTGTGACATCACTTAGCTAGGCATCTATTAGTATCTGTTATTCTTGACTTTTTATGTTATATGATATATGCTAAGATTATACCATTCAGCTATAATTAACAATCATTCTGATTGGAAATATTGGTTCAACACTAGTATATGTCAATATTCAGTTAGGTACTATTATAGCTGTCATTGTATTGGACTCTAATAAATAAGTAGAATAGAGTATTTAAGTGTAATACAATAATTTATAACTGACTAGGAATTGAAAAATTTCTGATATCCTATAGTTTGATTGCTATATCTATAATGAGTTTGAGTGTATTGTAGAATAGTACAATTAATTAAAGGAGTCCGGAGGTTAGCGTGAAGAAGACTGTTCTTTTTGTTGATGATGAGAACAATCTACTAAATGGCTTACAAAGGATGTTGAGGGTGAAGGCTGATGAATGGGAGATGGAATTCGTTGATAGTGGGGATAAAGCCCTTGAGAATCTTAAAAAGAAGAATTATGATATTATTGTAACCGATTATAAGATGCCTGGAATGAATGGGTTAGTATTACTGGAGAAAGTTAAGGGCAATTACCCTAAAATAAAACGTTTTCTATTAACAGGTCAATCGGAAATGGAGATATTCGAAAAGGCGAAGGGAGTAGTCGACGTATATATTTCAAAACCATGCAATGCTGAAGAGTTGATCTCAAATATTGATAAATCATGAGCAATGATGCATAAAGGAAGGATTTATCATAATAATAGAAGGCAATTTATTATATAATTTTATATAGGGTATTCACGCACAATTAATCTGCTTTTATGTTATATACATTCTTGTATTAGGGTATTTCATAAAATGTCTACAGATTGTATAATTCCAATTAAAACACTGATAGTGGAGGATCGAAGGTTTAACGTAAAAGTACTGCAAGAACTGCTATCAAAATCTTCGATTTACAGTTTTGAAACAGGAGCAACCTCTACCCTTGAGGATGCCTATAGATTGTTAGATAATGAATATTTTGATATTGTTTTGCTGGATTTGAATCTTCCTGACAGTTCAGGTCTCGACACTCTGAATAGGATTAGAACTAGATATCTTTCAATGCCAATTGTGGTGATTACTGGTATGGATGATGACTTTGGTATTAAAGTTATTGAACATGGCGCTCAAGATTTTCTTAACAAGAGTAAAATAAATAAATACATATTAGAGAAAACTATTCTCTTTGCAATTGAGCGAAAGAAGACAGAACAAAGACTTATAGAGAGTGAGGAGAGATGGCGTTCATTAGTTGAAAATACACCAGACATTATTGTTACTACAGGCCTTGATGGTCAGATAAAGTCTATTAACCGGAAAGTATCAGAACACTCTAATGATGAAAATGATATCTATTCATATATTTCACCTGAAGATCATAAGATAGTAAAGAAATCTATTGAAAGGATGTTATTAACAGGAGAGGTTCAGGACTTTGAATGCAATGGGATTGGGAGTGACGATGAAGTCCCAACATATGATGTTCGCATCAGTCCAGTTATCAGGGATGGGCAAGTTGAGGCTATAAATATGATTGTTAAAGATATTTCTGATCGTCAGCGTTCAGAGAAAGCGATATTGAGCCTATATTCTGAATTAAATCAAATTTTCAACACAATCACCGATGGAATATGTGTGATTGATACTGATCATAACATACTCAGAGTTAATAAGACCCTGATTACCATGTCAAATATATCCAATGTATGCTCAGAAGAGCTGGAGGGGAAGAAATGTCACGAAGTGTTGCACTACTCCTTTTGTAATACAAATGATTGTCCATTGAAGCGCATCCTTTTCGGCCAAAGTATGATTATTAAGGAGGAAGTGTGCTATAGACGCAAGGACGGCACAGTTCTCGATTGTGCCTTGACAGCGGTCCCTTTGTATGCGAGTAATAATGAGATAAATGGAATTGTTATTGGGCTAAAGGATATTACTGAACAGAAGCAGGCTGATAACTTAATTACTGCTGAGAGGGAAAAATTATCCACAACTCTCCAGTCTATTGGTGATGGGGTGATAGCAACTGATATGAATGAAAATATAACAATCATAAATAATATTGCAGAGGAGATCACAGGATGGTCAAAGGATGAGTCTATTAATAGATCACTCAGGCAGGTCTTTCACATTACCAATGGGAAGAATATCAATTACAGCAAGGATAGCATTGGAAATTTCTTGAAAAATTATAACAGGGTTAAATTGCCAAAATCGACTCATCTCATTACAAAGGATGGCATGATAAAGAATCTCTCAGGAACTATTTCAATAATTAAGGGAAGAGAAGGAAATGTGATTGGGTATGTTATAATTTTTCAAGACATTTCTGAACTCCTAAAATCAGAAGAACAATTGGCCCTGACCCAAAAGATGCAATCTATCGGACAATTGTCTGCCGGAATCGCACACGAGATCAATACTCCGATGCAATATATAGGTGACAATACAAAATTTTTTAAGGATTCCTTTTCCAGTATTTGTAATTTTTTTAGAGATTATTATGATATGATGGCTGAGGTTGTTGAAAGAAACAGAGTTAGTAGTAAGCGAATTAGAAAGATACTGGAGACGGAGAAGGAATTGGATATAGGTTATCTGATAAATGAAATTCCTACAGCTATTGAAGAAACCATAATAGGGATTGATAGGGTAAGCACAATTGTAAAGGCAATGAAGAGCTTCTCACATCCAAAGAGCAAAGAGAAGCAATTTTCGAATATAAACGAAGCAATTGAATCAACAGTTATTATATCCAAAAATGAATGGAAATATGTAGCAGAGCTTAAGACAGAACTGGAACCTGATCTCCCACTTGTGAAGTGCAATATTGATGAAATCAATCAGGCTATTTTAAATATCATTGTAAACGCATCTCAGGCAATAGCTGACGTTGTTGATGGTGGCGACAAGGGTAAAGGATATATTGATATAACTTCTTATAGAAATGGCGCTAATGTAATAATTTCAATTACAGATAACGGTCCTGGAATACCTGAAAAGGTGAGAAGTAGAATATTTGATCCCTTCTTTACAACTAAAGAGGTTGGCAAGGGCACTGGTCAGGGGTTGGCCATTGCTTATGTATCTATTGTTGAGAAGCATGGTGGGAGATTATCCTTTGAGTCTGAGATTGGCAAGGGCACAACTTTTATGATAGAATTGCCTATTGAATAAGGAGTAGAGGGGAAAGGGATAATGCAAAGTACGAACAGCCCTTCACCCTTATATCAATTCTATACTTTACATTTGAATTCTTTGTTACGGAGCATATCTTGTTATTGCTCATAAGGGGTATATAGGCATAAAGAAAAATGTACTACAATTTATACCTTAGGCTGCCGTCATCCTTGTGGCAGCGTTTGATTTTACTGGAATAGTGGAGGGGTGAAAGAATGGATGAAAAGATATTATTTGTAGATGATGATGCTAATATTCTTTCTTCATTTAAAAGACAACTCAGGAATAAATACAATCTTGTTACTGCTGAGAGTGGGATTCAGGGAATTGCTGCTCTAACAGAGGATGGGCCTTTCGCTGTTGTTGTTTCAGACTTTCGCATGCCGGAGATGGATGGGATTGAGTTTCTTTCCAAGGCCCGAGAAATTTCTCCTGACACAGTGCGCCTTATGCTTACTGGACAGGCCGATATGGAGTCCTCAATTAAAGCAATAAATGAAGGGAACATTTTCCGGTTCCTTACAAAACCCTGTTATATGAATGATCTGAAGAATGCATTAAATGCAGGGATTGAGCAATATCGTCTTATTACAGCGGAGCGTGAAATATTAGATAGGACCCTAAAGGGCAGCATTAAAATACTAATAGATGTATTATCCATAGTAAGTCCAATAACCTTTAGCCGTGCTTTCAGACTTCGTAAAATGGCTAGAGGAATCGCAGAACGTTTGAAGATAGAGAGATTCTGGGAAATTGAGATTGCTGCAATGCTATCGCAAATCGGCTGTGTTACTCTTCCAACAGAGATATTGGAAAAGAAGTATAAGGGGGTCGAACTTCCTGTAAATGAAAGGGTGATGTTTTATAAACATCCGCAAATAGGGAAGAAATTTCTATCAAATATCCCTCGTTTGGAGGAGATATCTGATGCGATTGTATATCAATTCAAACAATTTGATGGCGGAGGTTTGCCAGAGGATGATAAAAAGGGGAAGGCAATCCCATTAATTGGAAGAATAATTAAGGCGGTTCTGGATTATGATCTCCTGAAATCGAAGGGAGAGACAAATGAGAATTCACTTAAGATTATGCAAAGCCATATTCAGTGGTATGATCCTGAAATCTTTGCCGCTTTGGAAGCTGAGGTTCTGAGTGTTGAAGAGGGTTATATTGTCAAATCGATTATGATGAAGGATATATTAATAGGCATGGTGCTTGCTGATGATGTCAAGGATTTGAGAGGTAAGATATTGATTACAAAGGGTAATGAGATTACTGAGGTGTTAAAAACGAGGTTAATGAATTTTTCATCTCTGGGAGATGTAGTGGAACCTATTAAGGTAATTGATCAGATAGATAAGATGAGCGAGTAATTCTAATATATTAATCTTTGAAGTCCAGAAAAGGAAGAGATAAATTATGTCTCAACTTCTAATTTATTCGAATACATCCAGCATGCTATACCAATAAGTATGAAAAGGATGGCAGTTAGCTGTGCCTGAGTTAAATTAAGGAATGTTTCAGGGCATCTCCTAATGAATTCTACCATAAACCTGGCGGATGCACTTAGCATAAGATAGATTGAGAATAGTCTTCCAGTGGGAAGCCCTCTCTTTCGAAAAGCTAAGAGTAATCCGACCAATAAAAATGAAAAGAATGACTCAAAGAGAGGGGTTGGCAATACTGTCATTGTCGTTGGGACAATACCGTTTGGGTAAGCAGTGCCCCAAAAGGAGACAGTATCCAAACCATAACAACCATCTCCCGCAACATGGCAGCCAAGCCGTCCAAAACAATAGCCTAGGGCTAACGAGGGAGAGATAGCGTCAAAGATGGTTAATACATTATGTTTATTTTTTTTAATTACAATAATGCCTGCTGCTAAGCTTAGTATGTAACCCCCATATGCCGCTAATCCTGATCCTGAAAAGACCATGCCCCATGGATCAACTAAAAATGAATCAAAATGATCGAGTATATGAGCGATCTTTGCTCCAATGATTCCGCATGGTATCGCAACTAGCAGAAGCTTATATGCTAGATCAGGATCAATCCCCCTAAGTTTTAATTCCCTTTCCAGAAGCAGAAAGGCCATGTAGAAACCAAGGCCTAACATTACCCCATATCCGCCAATGGTTATAAATTTATACTTGAACAATATTGGAAACATAGTCTCTTAACTCCGGTTAAAATAAAACAGTTTGATCAGCTTCTACAGTGAATTCCATTTTACAGTCCGGGCACATGTAGGCGCCGCTTTTCTTAACTCGTATAAGGCTTTTGCATTCCGCACATTCCAATATAATTGGATTATCGAATGCTACTTTTTCTGCAATTTCATCTGAAGGCATCTCTAGACTATTCTCTTCAAATCCCACCTCTTCTATGGAATGCACCCTTAGTCTCTCCAATTCCAAGTTATCCTCATGCATTGAATTTTTCATCTCCGGATGATCTCTCATCTCAAGCTGTTTGTTCATGATCTGTAACGCCTCCTCCCTATTGCTGGCTATTCTAAATATTTTATCAAAACCTAGTAGTTTATATAGGGTTGAAATTTCATTTGTTAGATTGCAGATTACAAAACATCCATTATTTAATAATATTTTTTTGTGAACATAGAGAGTCACTCCAATCCCTACAGAACTAACATATTCCAATTTGCTGGTATCCATGATAATGAGGTTCTGATTTTTAGCGGTAAGCTGATCAATATATTCTTCCAAATCATGGCTGGTCTCGCTATCCAATGCCCCATCTAATTCAATAATGGCAACTTTACCATCAATAGCTTCTGTAAGACTAATAAAAACCAAGTGAATTACCTCTACATCTTTGTTATTGGAATGGCATCCTTAATTATTTTATTGACATTTAATAATTCTCTTTCATTAAGTCTTTTCGCAATTATTTTTGATCTTTTTTTAACAATACCTATTGATTCGCCTCTAAAAGGTGCGGGGACTTGAGCGCTTTCTAAATCAATTATATACTCCTCTGCTCTACCTCTCATCAATCCTCTGTCTCTAATGTAAATAATTATTGATATAAGAGAGGATAACGCAATCGATGCAACAAGAAAAAAGATAGAGAGTTGTTTGCATTTATTAATATGCTGTAACAAAAAAGTATAAATTCTATCTTTACTAATAATGAGGTTCATGCTTCCTACAGCTTTACTTTTTACAACAACAGCTCTAGTGATTAACCATCCTACAATATCGATCTTTTTATAGAGATATCTCTTTATCAGCCTTGTTAAATCTCTCTTAAAAGGAATCCTCTTCTCCATGATATGATAGTCAAGAAATCGGGTACCCCAAATATTTCTTTTCAATGGTAGAAGAATAAGGTCAATGTTGTATGCTAATTCATCGTTTACAATATTCCCCTTAAGTCTTTTAGCAATCGATTTGCTGGAGTGGACAATGATCTTACCATTAGTAAGTACAAAGAATGCTTCATCAATGATATTGTCCTGAATTTTTTCTTGAAAGAGTGTTCTTAACTTTAAGTAATTATTTCTCCTATAGCTAAGCTCCGCTGTGCTCGCAAAGGCTTCTGTTAGAATTATTGAGTAATTACGGGTATCATTCTCAATTTCTGTTATTCTGCTTTTCCCAATAAAATAAAAATAACTCATTAGGATTAGAGCAGACATTATTATTAGAATTAGAAGGTTGACAAAAAATAATCCAAAGGGGAAATGCCTTTTAGTTTTATTTTTCATTATTATTCGAACTTTTCACAGTTATCGCAGACTTTCAGATTCAACTTTTTCTAATTATTCAGTAATAACGGCTATGAGGTGTTAGTTATTTGCTTTTCAATCTATCAGCTGTTGTATTTAATATCGGATTAATATTCGAAATAATATCATCAAAAATATCTTGAACGCTTTTAATATCATTTATCATTCCTGCAATCTGACCGCTTTGCACTGAGCCATTATCAATGTCTCCTTTAACAGATGCCATGTAGGTCCTACCCTGTCCTATCATCTCTATTATTTTATCAGGAGACATGCCACTTCTCTCTGCTTCCAAGACCTCCTCTGATAGTTTATTCTTTATCATACGCACAAGGTCGTTCGTAGCTCTTCCAGTAATGGTTGTACCTCTGTCATCGGCATCAATTATCGCCTGCTTAAAATTTTTATGAACAGGGGACTCCTTGGTTACAGCGAACCGCGTCCCCATTTGTATTCCCTCAGCTCCTAAAGCAAATGCAGCGACCATTCCCCGTGCATCTGCAATTCCACCTGCTGCAATTACGGGAATCTCAACAGCATCCACAACCTGTGGAAGAAGTGCAAATGTAGAGATTTCATCTCTGCCATTATGACCACCAGCCTCAAATCCCTCTGCTACTATAAGATGATAACCCAGGTCCACGGCCTTTAGCGCCATCCTTACATTTGCGATCACCTGTATCGCGATAACCCCAGCAGATTGCAACATATCCGCAACCTTTGCTGGATTCCCGGCAGAGGTGACTACAATTTTTACTCCCTTGTCTAGGGCCGCGCCTATCATCTCCTTATAGTCAGGCCTTGCTAATGGAAAGCTCACACCAAAGGGATTGGTAGTAAGTGTCTTTATCTTATCCAGTTCGGTTTGTAAGGTTTCTTTATCTAAGGAGGCGATGCCTAATACTCCTAGCCCTCCAGCATTGGAGACCGCAGCAACAAGTTCAGCATTTGAAACCCAGGACATCCCCCCCTTGATGATGGGATATTTTATATCTAAGAGTCTACTAACTCTTGTTTTAATCATCATAATTCTCCTCTATTATGTCGTGTTGTTTATATGGGACAGCTTAGTGAGACTTTTTCAGCAAGTCTGATGCGTTTCGTGTAATTATTTTATGTGCTAGGCTTACGGAAACTGGCCATTAATGTCGGGAAATTTTATTATAACGGAAATATCAATGTTTGACTATAGAATCTGTCAAAAGTTTTTAAAATTGTCAATAATAAAATTATACATGAAATTTTGAGAGGATGCGAAATATTGTTGAAATCGATTGTTGTAATATAGAATATGTAACACAATTAAAAATAATGGACTGAAGGGGAGTAGGGTGATCATAATTTGATATTTGCTAGTTAAAAGAAGCAAATTTTTGATTGCTTGTTTAATATTAAGAAAAAGAAAATATACCTTCATATCATTAAATTCAGATATATTAAGATGATCGAGTTTAATTAGGAGTTAAGTAATGTTGGATAGAGTGGATAGAGAAATAGTAGAAGAAAAGGTGAAATTTCAAGATCTTGATAGAATATTCAATCCTAAGAGAATTGCTATCATTGGAGTATCCTCAAAAGGGGCTGGTTTCGGGAATGGTTCACTTCTCGCCATCCAGGCGCTAAATTATCCTGGAGATATTTATCCTGTTAATCCCAGGGGGGGCAGTATCAATGGGATGAAGATATATAAGAGTTTGGATGAAATTGATGGGGAATTAGATTTTGCTGTTATCAGTGTTCCAGCAAAGGATGTACCCGGGGTGATTGAGGAATGTTTAAAGAAAAATTCGGCGGGTGTTGAAATCCTATCAGCCGGGTTTAGTGAGACAGGAACTCAGGAAGGCATTATGCTTGAGGAAGATATAAAGAGGGTCGCGCAAAAGGGTATCAGGGTGATAGGTCCAAACTGTTTTGGTATCTATTGTCCAAAGTGTGGCCTTAATATACCCCCAGGTCCTGATTTTTCGCATGAAAGCGGGCCTGTCGCTTTTCTATCTCAGAGCGGCGGCATGTCATCAGATTTTGCATGTCTTGGTAAATGGATGGGGATCAATTTCAGCAAGATGGTGAGCTTTGGTAATGGTGTTGATCTAAGGGAGACGGAGCTATTGGAATATTTGGCAGAGGATTCGGATACAGAGATAATTTCGATGTACATAGAAGGTGTCAGGGATGGGAGAAGGTTTTTCAAGGTATTGAGGGATGTTGCCTCAAAAAAGCCTATAATTGTATATAAGGGTGGGCTTTCGGATGCAGGGCAGAGAGCTGTGGCAAGCCATACCGCCTCAATGGGGGGCAAGAGAAAGATATGGGAATCTATGATAAAGCAATGCAACATCGTTCAAGTTAGAAGCCTCATTGAGATGGCTGAAACCTGCCTTGCCTTTTGTCTGCTTCCAAGAAGGGTATATAGGCGGGTGTCGATCATTGGAGGTGGGGGAGCTTTAGGTGTGATGGCTTCTGATGCTGCTGATTCTTTTGGAATAGAACTTCCGGTTTTTAAGGGTGAAATTTATGATAATATAATGTCCTTGTTGCCAAAACCAGGTTCAAGCGCGGCTAATCCAATTGATGTGGCGAATCCAATGGTGTCAATTGAGTTTTTAAAGGAGGTTATGTTGATAGCCGGGAAGGACGAGAGGGTAGATTTCCAGGTTATGATTCAGCTTCTTCATACCTATAAAGCTGTTGCTGACAGAATGGGAGGGAATGTTAAGGAGTTAACCCCTTATGAACAACTTGCTTCAATGCTCTGGGATGTTGCAGAATCAACTGGTAAGCCGGCAGTTATCGTATTACCCAGATACAGGCAGGGGGTTGAGGATATTGATCTTGAGGAGATGATGCGTTTAGCAAGGCAGGCCTTTTATAATAAAGGAATACCTGTTTTTCATGATGTAATAGATGCCTTCAGGGCAGTGAAACATGTATCAGATTATTATAAACGACATGAACGATAGACAATATGCTGTATAAACTCAATGATAACCTGATTCAATAGGACAATAGTACACCTATAGAAGGTTTCAATTTATGATGCTATTTTGTGAGAAGCTCTATCTCTTAAGATTGAGTAACTCCTGTAGCATCTGATCAGAGGTTGTAATAGTTCTTGAGTTGGCCTGAAATCCTCTTTGAGTTACTATCATATCAGTGAATTGGTCTGATAGATCAACGTTTGACATCTCAAGGGAACCCGCTACTATCTTACCCCTTCCAGCCTCTGCAGCAGGGCCTATGTTGGGTAGTCCTGAGTTATTGGACACCTCGAATAGGTTTTCTCCCTTTGCGATGAGTCCCTGTGGGTTTGTAAATACAGACATAGCCACCTGACCTATCATCTGCTTGACACCATTGGAATATACTCCAGTGATTATACCGGAGTTGTCGATGTTATAATCCTCCATGTAACCCAAGGAATATCCATTTTGTTCAACGGCCTTGGTTGTTGATGGGGATGAGAACTGCGTTATGCCCTCAATTTGTCCTGCCTTGCCTAGATCGAGATTGATTGTTCTTATAGTCGGATCGCCGCTCCTTCTGTAATTGAGGTTAACCACCAGATTCCCCTGATTTAATCCATCGGGTGTTGAATCGTCTCCAACAGAGATAACTCTTCCATCTGGAGAAAACCTTAAGTTGATTCTGGATGTGGGATTGGCCTGATTAGGCTGATTTGCTCCTGCAGGAACATCAAGGATAACGTCGCCATAAGCGCCTGTAATTGCAGCCGAGGCCGTCCATTGATTAACGCCTGTTTTCCAGAAATTCATGGTTAAGCGGTGATTATTCCCGAGTTTGTCGTAGATGTCAATATTTGTGGTTATTCCTGCTGATGCTCTCATCTTGCCAGTAGAATTCGGTGGTAGAATAGACTTTTTGGAGTCAAGATTACATTTATATTTTACATAGGTTGTCTCCTTTGCCTCCACCTTACCATAGATAGGAACTATGATATCCTCCACTGTGCCAGATGGATTTACAACTTTTTCTCCAGCCTCATTGCTCGTGGACATCCATCCCTGTACCTTTAATCCGTTTGATGGATCTACCATAGTTCCATCTCTATCAAGAGCAAAAGAGCCATCCCTGGTGTAATATTTTTTATCGCCATCTGCTAAGATAAAAAAACCATCACCTGTAATTGAGAGATCAGTTTGATTTCCGGTTGTTTGCAGGCTGCCTTGGGTAAATATTTTATCAATTGAAGCCATAGTCATACCCAGGCCAACCTGCTTAGGGTTTACTCCACCTTTGTTCTCCTCTGGCTTAGCTGCTCCGGCAATGGTCTGTGACAGCATATCCTGAAATGTGACTCTTCCGGATTTAAATCCGTACGTATTTACATTAGATATATTATTACCTATCACGTCCATCCTGGTCTGGTGATTCTTTAAACCTGAAACACCGGAAAAAAGGGATCTCATCATGGCTCAATACTCCTGATTATATTTTCTATAGTTATACTCTCTTAATTAGTATCGTTATATGTGTTGATATCTTTAGAGGGATTTGCTTGTTTAGAATATTCTTTAATCATATTTGCTTTATTATTCATCATATTTGTTGAGGCTTCAATTGAATATATTGCATGTATATCTGAAAGCCCAATTTCACTGTTGTTAACCTTTAGTTTTACGCCATCATTGCTGTAAAATATTTTGCTTACAATACCCTTCAGTCTCTTCCCTGTAATGGGATTTATTGCCTCAACTCCCTTGCCTAAGAGGGAGTATGCTTCGCCCGATAGAGTGCTAGCTGTTAAGGCTTTGATTGACTTGTTTATCTCTGTCATCTGTTCAAGGGCTGAGAATTGTGCCATCTGAGATATGAATTCCTTATCATTCATGGGTTGTGTAGGATCTTGATGGCGTAGTTCAGCAACCAGCAATTTAAGGAATGAGTCTTTATTCAGTCCCTTCTTAATTCCCTCAGGTTTTTTTTCTTCCTGAGTGTTGGTTAGTCTTGAAGGATTCCTTGCATTATTGACTTTATCACTCTGTATGGGGAATATATTATCCATTATGCTCTCCTGGATTATAAAAACTTAAATTATCATATCTATCTCTCCATGGTGAATATACCTGGAGATAGTCTCATATCCATTCTGCAGGTTAATATTAGGATCAATATTGATTGAGAAATCCTCGCCTCTTGCATGCCATTCCCAACTTTTGTTTTCATTTTTAACATTAACCTGAAATTCTCCCACAGACATCCCTGCCTCCTGGAGCTTTTCTTTTATTAAATATATATTTTCTAAAAGAAGATTCCTCGCCTCTGCCGTTTCAGCAAGAAATCTGCCGGAGATCATTCCTTGGTCAAGCCCCAGGTTCACGTTTACCCTACCTAGCGATTCGGGGTATAGTCTGATGGAGAATTTGCCATTCTTATTATCCCTGATATAAATTCTTGCATTCTGTATTATGTTTTGAAGTTGTTCATTGAAGTTATTATTTTTCGGAAGGTTTAGCGCTGAAGCGCTTCCTTTTGATATGTTGCTATGATTCCTAAAAAAATGAAATGCGCTATTCGAATCATTGTTATCTGATGGCGCGCTTTCATTATTATTGGTGGCTTTACTAAAAAATTGAATTTTTTCATTTATTAACCCAATCGTTTCTATTGGCTTGGACTCCATAGTACTAGGTAAGGTGTTATCATTTGATTTTGAAAGATGCTTTTGTATTGAATTATTTAGTTGTTTAATTATATCCTTGAATTGGAGGAATTTGCTATCAATCTTGATCTGTTCTCTTGATAAAGGCTCTTCATTGTTAAGCATATTGAGGAATGACCTAAGTTTTATAAGGTTGTCAAAAATATTCTTCTGAATATGTGTATCCTTGATATCTCTACCCATAAGGGAGTCCTTCAAGCCTTGCAA
The DNA here is from genome assembly GCA_034190085.1 of Spirochaetota bacterium. Taxonomy (NCBI): domain Bacteria; kingdom Pseudomonadati; phylum Spirochaetota; species Spirochaetota bacterium. The sequence goes on along the minus strand of JAXHTS010000007.1, from coordinate 1,706 downwards.
TACTTCTTTAATATTTTTAATCTCTCGAGCATCAACAGACAGATCCTTCAGCATATTTTGTAGGATATTGAGCATGTCTAAATTTAAGTCTATACTCAATCCTATTCCCTCACTGCTAATTTCAGTCTTATTATCATTTTCAATTATTGAATTAGACTTTTCCTTAATGTTCTGAGCAATAGTATCCTTATCATCATTATCCACTTTAGAATCAGCAGATTTTGATTTTTCAGATCCTGGTTTCGCACTATTTTCAATCCTTTCCTCATTTGAGGATATAGGCTCTTCAGCAGGATTATTTTTATTATCATCAATATTTGGCGCTTCACCCATATTATCTATTTGTCTATCAAGAACATTCTTAAAATTTGTAGTACTATTAGTTATCTTATTAAAAGTATCTATTGATGTTTTATTTTCATGCTGGGTACTATAAAAATCTATTTTCATGAAATTAGATATCCTCAATTATAATAAGTGATTATAATCCAATTTTATTATATATTATTAATATCGATAAAAGGTAATATAAACTGAATGGAAAATTAGAATATGTTAATACTATTCTATTAGGTTGGACGATTAGAGGGGAATATACTAATTCATAAAATTTTGAAAAACTATAAATACCCTTTTATTTTGATTAAAGCAATGATAATATTTGCACATTCATCGGGGCTTAATTTTTCACTATTAAGCACTAAGTGATAGTTTTTAGGATCAGAGATATCGAATTTAATATATTCTTTAAAATCATTTTCTCTCATATCAGACTTTTTATTAATTAACTTCTCAGCTTCTTTTTTATTTATTTTGCATAGAGTTGATATTCTTTCTATTCTCCATTTTAATGGGGCAACAATCTTAATGTGTAATCCTTTTTCCATATCTCTGGTTATCCAGCATCCGCCTCTGCCTATTATAATCGCATTTCCATTTGTAGCAACCGTTCGGATAATTTCACCCATTTTTCGGTATATAGTCAAGTGTGAAGGTAATTTGGCAAACATGGTTTGCAGGACATTAGTAATTTTATTTACAGATGTATGGGTCATCACGTTTAATAGATTAGTCGTAAAGCCCGTATCTTCTGATATTTTTTCTAAGACTTTTTTATCATACAATGCCCATTCAGGTTCTGACTTATAATCTCTATTTATTTTTTTTACAATTGTTTCCCCAATTTCAACACCTCCACATCCATATTCTCTTGAAATAGTAATAAAAGGTAAATTTTGTTTCTTGTTTATAAATAATTTTTCATCCTTTATATTAATAATTTTATCTTTTTGCTGTTTCCAATATTTCAACTGATTACTTATATGCAAGTCCATTGATCTTGTCATATAGATTCTCCTTGGTATAAAAAATATACAAATTTATATTTTAAAAAGATATAAATATTGTAGATTCTCTTGAGCATTTTCATAAATTGTATGGATTTTATAGAAAATACTCAGATTGATAAATCATTGAAATTTATCATTTTAATTTCAAGTATAATTTAGTAAATCGATATAATTTTATATTTGTAAATAATAGGCGCATGTCTTATTGTATGTGTACTTGCTTTTAGTCGTATGTTCGTTCACCAACTCTCCCTTTGCAGTCTGGCAATGAGCCACTTTTCAAGCCTTTTATCCAGCTTGCCAACCCATGATTCGATTTTATTTATATCGCCGCTCATGATTGCCGCTTTTTCTTCA